>NZ_JBHMFR020000001.1:0-149027 GCF_042436615.2 Streptococcus bovismuti
TGATTACTACAACAACAAACGAATTAAGGTAAAACTAAAAGGACTTAGCCCTGTACAATACAGAACTAAATCCTTTGCTTAAATTAATTGTCTAACTTTTTGGGGTCAGTACAGATTTCTTGGGTATCTTTTTTAAAATAAACGGAAGACATGGGATTCGAACCCACGCACGCTTTAACACGCCTACCGCGTTTCCAACACGGCCTCTTAAGCCTCTTGAGTAATCTTCCAATACTTACTCAAATAGTCTACCATAAAGGCTCTTATCTTGCAATAAAAATTTTGGAAATAAGAAAAATGATAGATTTTGAAAGAAAATGACAAAAAGCGCTTGACTTTGAAAGAAAGTGTGATAGAATGAATAGTGTAAACGATAACAGGAGGTGATTCAGTGTTAAAAACAGAGCGGAAGCAACTGATTTTAGAGGAGTTAAATCAACATCATGTAGTTTCTCTAGAAAAATTAGTTAGTTTGTTAGAAACGTCAGAATCAACGGTTCGAAGAGATTTGGATGAGTTGGAAGCGGAAAACAAGCTTCGTCGCGTACATGGTGGAGCAGAATTGCCCCATTCCTTGCAAGAAGAAGAAACCCTTCAAGAAAAATCTGTCAAAAACCTTCAAGAGAAGAAGTTGTTAGCTCAGAAGGCGGCCTCTCTCATCAAGGAACAAGATGTCATCTTTATCGATGCTGGAACAACAACTGCCTTTTTGATTCATGAATTGGGCAATAAGAATGTTACAGTCGTGACCAACTCGATTCACCATGCCGCACAGTTGGTTGAAAAGCAGATTCCAACTGTCATGGTTGGAGGAAGTGTCAAGATGGCGACAGATGCTAGCATAGGGGGCGTTGCTCTTAACCAGATTAACCAATTGCACTTTGACCGTGCCTTTATCGGAATGAATGGTGTGGACGATGGCTATTATACGACTCCTGATATGGAGGAGGGAGCTGTTAAGCGTGCTATTTTAGAGAATGCCAAACAGACCTATGTCTTGGTGGATTCGTCAAAAATTGGACAAACTTGCTTTGCCAAAGTAGCACCACTCAAACGAGCTATTGTTATCACAAGTCAAGGGCATGAGCTCTTGCAGGCTATTAAGGAGAAAACGGAGGTAATAGAAGTATGATTTATACAGTCACACTCAATCCATCTATTGATTATATCGTTCGTTTGGACCAAGTCCAAGTCGGTAGTGTCAATCGTATGGACAGTGATGATAAGTTTGCTGGAGGGAAAGGAATCAATGTCAGTCGTGTTTTGAAACGTTTGGATATACCCAATACTGCGACGGGATTTATCGGAGGCTTTACTGGTAAATTTATCACAGATACTTTAGCAGAGGAAGAAATCGAGACACGTTTTGTCCAAGTATCAGAAGATACTCGTATCAATGTTAAAATCAAAGCAGACCAAGAGACAGAAATCAATGGGACTGGTCCAACTGTTGAGCCGGATCAGCTAGAAGAATTGAAAGCTATTTTATTTAGTCTGACAGCAGAAGATATAGTTGTCTTTGCAGGTTCAAGTACTAAAAATCTAGGCAATGCCATCTACAAGGATCTAATTGCCTTGACACGCCAGACTGGTGCGCAAGTCGTTTGTGACTTTGAAGGACAGACCTTGATTGATAGTTTGGACTATCAACCACTTTTGGTCAAACCAAATAATCACGAGCTTGGAGCTATCTTTGGAGTGAAACTCGAAAGTTTGGATCAAATCGAGAAATACGCTCGTGAGTTATTGGCTAAAGGTGCTCAAAACGTCATTATCTCTATGGCTGGTGATGGTGCCCTTCTTGTCACATCTGAGGGAGCATACTTTGCTCAACCAATCAAAGGGACAGTCAAAAATTCAGTTGGTGCTGGTGATTCTATGGTTGCCGGATTCACAGGTGAATTTGTCAAATCAAAAGACGCAGTAGAAGCCTTCAAATGGGGAGTTGCTTGTGGAACAGCAACTACCTTCTCAGATGATTTGGCAACGGCAGAATTTATTAAAGAAACATATGAAAAAGTTGAGGTAGAAAAAAGATGAAAATTCAAGACCTATTGAGAAAAGATGTTATGTTGCTGGATTTGCAGGAGACTGAAAAAACAGCTGTCATCGACGAGATGATTAAAAGTTTGACAGACCACGGTTATGTGACAGATTTTGAAACCTTTAAAGAAGGAATCTTGGCGCGTGAAGCTTTGACTTCTACAGGCTTGGGTGACGGAATCGCTATGCCTCACAGCAAAAACGCTGCTGTCAAAGAGGCGACTGTTCTCTTTGCTAAGTCAAACAAGGGTGTTGACTACGAGAGCTTGGATGGGCAACCAACAGACCTCTTCTTCATGATTGCGGCTCCAGAAGGTGCCAATGATACTCACTTAGCAGCCTTGGCAGAATTGTCCCAATACTTGATGAAAGACGGTTTTGCTGATAAACTTCGTCAAGCAATATCAGCTGACCAAGTTATCGAACTTTTTAACCAAGCTTCAGAAAAAACTGAAGAGCCTGTTCAAGTACCTGCTAATAACTCGGGTGACTTTATCGTAGCTGTTACAGCTTGTACGACAGGTATTGCCCACACTTACATGGCCCAAGAAGCCCTTCAAAAAGTGGCTGCTGAAATGGGTGTTGGGATCAAGGTTGAAACCAACGGTGCTAGCGGCGTTGGAAACCAACTAACTGCTGAAGACATCCGCAAGGCTAAAGCTGTTATCATCGCAGCAGACAAGGCTGTTGAGCTGGATCGTTTTGATGGCAAACCTTTGATCAATCGTCCAGTGGCTGACGGTATCCGTAAAACGGAAGAATTGATTAACTTGGCTCTATCAGGAGATGCTGAAGTTTACTGTGCCGCTAATGGTGTAAAAGCTGCAACAGCCTCTAACGAAAAACAAAGCCTTGGTGGTGCCTTCTACAAACACTTGATGAGTGGTGTATCGCAAATGTTGCCATTTGTTATTGGTGGTGGTATCATGATTGCCCTTGCCTTCTTGATTGACGGTGCTTTGGGTGTTCCAAATGAAAACCTTGGCAATCTTGGTTCTTACCATGAGTTAGCTTCTATGTTCATGAAAATTGGTGGTGCAGCCTTTGGCTTGATGCTCCCAGTCTTTGCAGGTTATGTTGCCTACTCTATCGCTGAAAAACCAGGTTTGGTAGCAGGTTTCGTGGCTGGTGCTATTGCTAAAGAAGGTTTTGCCTTTGGTAAAATTCCTTATGCTGCAGGTGGTGAAGCAACTTCAACTCTTGCAGGTGTCTCATCTGGTTTCCTAGGTGCCCTTGTTGGTGGATTTATAGCAGGTGCCTTGGTTCTTGCTATCAAGAAATACGTTAAAGTTCCTCGTTCACTTGAAGGTGCAAAATCAATCCTTCTCTTGCCACTTCTTGGGACAATCTTGACAGGATTTGTCATGCTAGCTGTTAACATCCCGATGGCAGCAATCAACACTGCTATGAATGACTTCCTAGGCGGTCTTGGAGGTGGTTCAGCTGTCCTTCTCGGTATCGTCCTTGGTGGAATGATGGCTGTTGACATGGGTGGACCAGTTAACAAAGCGGCTTATGTATTTGGTACAGGTACGCTTGCAGCGACTGTTTCTTCAGGTGGTTCTGTGGCTATGGCAGCAGTTATGGCTGGAGGAATGGTACCACCACTTGCAATCTTTGTCGCAACTCTTCTCTTTAAAGACAAATTTACTAAAGAAGAACGCAACTCTGGTTTGACAAACATTATCATGGGCTTGTCATTTATCACTGAGGGAGCAATTCCATTTGGTGCCGCTGACCCAGCTCGTGCGATCCCAAGCTTCATCCTTGGTTCAGCAGTAGCAGGTGGCCTCGTTGGTCTTACTGGTATCAAACTCATGGCGCCACACGGAGGAATCTTCGTTATCGCCCTTACTTCAAATGCTCTCCTTTACCTCGTTTCTGTCTTGGTAGGAGCAATTGTAAGTGGTGTGGTCTATGGTTACCTACGCAAACCACAAGCATAAAAATTAGATAGAAAATAAAAAGATTGGACCGTTTGGTGCAGTCTTTTTCTCTTTCCGAAATGCCTGTGAAATATGGTATAATAGAAGAATGGCAAACAAGAATACAAGTAAAACAAGACGGAGACCGTCTAAAGCAGAACTCGAAAGAAAAGAAGCGATTCAACGAATGTTGATTTCGTTAGGAATCGCCCTTTTATTGATTTTCGCAGCCTTCAAATTAGGGGCTGCAGGTATAACCCTTTACAATTTAATTCGCTTGCTAGTGGGTAGCCTAGCTTATCTGGCAATATTTGGTATCCTGCTCTATCTCTTCTTCTTCAAGTGGATACGAAAACAGGAAGGGCTCCTATCTGGCTTTTTCACCATATTTGCAGGTTTGCTCTTGATTTTTGAGGCCTACTTAGTTTGGAAATATGGTTTGGACAAGTCGGTCTTAAAAGGAACCATGGCTCAGGTTGTGACTGATTTGACTGGTTTTCGAACGACCAGTTTTGCTGGTGGAGGCTTGATTGGTGTTGGACTCTATGTGCCAACAGCCTTTCTCTTCTCAAATATCGGTACTTACTTTATTGGTTCTATCTTGATTTTAGTGGGTGCTCTCCTAGTCAGTCCTTGGTCTGTTTACGATATTGCTGAATTTTTCAGTAGAGGCTTTGCCAAATGGCGAGAAGGGCATGAGCGTCGAAAAGAGGAACGCTTTGTCAAACAAGAAGAAAAAGCTCGTCAAAAGGCTGAGGAAGAGGCTAGATTAGAAAAAGAAGAGGCTGAAAAAGCCTTACTCGATATGCCTCCTGTTGATATGGAAACGGGTGAAATTCTTACAGAAGATGTTGTGCTTGACGTTCCACCTGTTCCAGAAGAAGAGTGGGTAGAACCAGAGATCATCTTGCCTCAAGCTGAACTTGAATTCACTGAACAGGGAGATGGCTCTGATGACGAAGATGTTCAGGTCGATTTTTCAGCAAAGGAAGCCCTTGAATACAAACTTCCAAGCTTACAACTCTTTGCCCCAGATAAACCAAAAGACCAGTCGAAAGAGAAGAAAATCGTTCGTGAAAACATCAAAATCCTAGAAGAAACTTTTGCTAGTTTTGGTATTAAGGTAACGGTTGAACGGGCTGAAATTGGGCCGTCAGTGACCAAGTATGAAGTCAAGCCAGCAGTCGGTGTACGGGTTAACCGCATTTCCAATCTAGCAGATGACCTCGCTCTAGCCTTGGCAGCCAAGGATGTCCGGATTGAGGCTCCAATACCTGGTAAATCCTTAGTCGGGATTGAGGTTCCTAACTCTGAGATTGCGACGGTATCCTTCCGCGAACTATGGGAACAATCTCAAACGAAAGCAGAAAATCTCTTAGAAATTCCTCTAGGAAAGGCAGTTAATGGCACCGCAAGAGCTTTTGACCTTTCCAAGATGCCCCACTTGCTAGTTGCAGGTTCAACGGGTTCAGGGAAGTCAGTAGCTGTTAACGGCATTATCGCTAGCATCCTCATGAAGGCGAGACCTGACCAAGTTAAATTTATGATGGTCGATCCTAAGATGGTTGAGTTGTCTGTTTACAATGACATTCCCCACCTCTTGATTCCAGTTGTGACCAATCCACGCAAAGCCAGTAAGGCTCTGCAAAAGGTTGTGGATGAAATGGAAAATCGTTATGAACTCTTTGCCAAGGTAGGAGTTCGGAATATTGCAGGCTTTAATGCCAAGGTAGAAGAGTTCAATGCCCAGTCTGAGTACAAGCAAATTCCGCTACCGCTTATTGTCGTGATTGTGGATGAGTTGGCTGACCTTATGATGGTGGCCAGCAAGGAAGTGGAAGATGCCATCATTCGTCTTGGGCAGAAGGCGCGGGCTGCAGGTATCCACATGATTCTTGCAACCCAGCGTCCATCGGTTGATGTCATTTCTGGTCTGATCAAGGCCAATGTCCCATCTCGAGTGACTTTTGCGGTTTCATCAGGGACAGACTCCCGTACTATCTTGGATGAAAATGGAGCTGAGAAACTACTTGGCCGAGGGGACATGCTCTTTAAACCGATTGATGAAAATCATCCAGTTCGTCTCCAAGGATCCTTTATCTCGGATGATGATGTTGAACGCATCGTAAACTTTATCAAGGCTCAGGCAGATGCGGACTACGATGAGAGTTTTGATCCAGGTGAGGTTTCTGAAAATGAAGGAGAATTTTCAGATGGTGAATCTGGTGGTGACCCGCTCTTTGAAGAAGCCAAGGCTTTGGTCATTGAGACCCAGAAAGCCAGCGCATCTATGATTCAGCGTCGTTTGTCAGTTGGATTTAATCGTGCGACCCGTCTCATGGAAGAGCTTGAGATAGCAGGTGTCATTGGTCCAGCTGAAGGTACCAAACCAAGAAAAGTTTTACAACAATAAAAAAATAGCTTCTTTCCAAGTTTGGAGGGAAGCTATTTTACTGGCTATTGATTACTTTTATTTTCTGAAGTTGGAGTATTATTGGACTGTTTTTCATTATCAGCGGCAGGTTTACTTGGAGTAGGAGTAGAAGAATCCTGAGTTGCTGCTTTCTGCTCTTCTTTTTTCTCTTCCTTGACGCTAGATTTTGGTGTTTCCTCTTGCTGTGTTTTTTCTTGAGAAGTGTTATTTTCCTTATTGGGACTAGTGTTTTCCTGAGGGGATTCCTTTTGAATTTCTTTGACAATTGTTGTCGTCTGGCTTGTCGTAGGTTCTTTTTTAGTATTTTTATTATTATCCAAGGCGTTCATGATAGTGATACTTGCAGTAATTAAGCCAAGGATACTACCGATAGTGGCAACAGTTTTTTGAAAGACCGTAAAGCCTTTTTTGATGTGTTCTGTTTTTGGTTTTGAAGTTCTACGATAATTAGACATATATTCTCTCCTTTAATTAAAATTTATTATACCGCATTTCTTTAAAAAAATCTTAAAAAAAGAGGAATTGCCCTTTCTTGTCGCAGGCTCCGTTTCATGATACAATAGAAGGAGTGATTTTAGAAAGCGTGAGAAAACATGATTTACTTTGATAATTCGGCGACGACCAAGCCCTATCCTGAAGCCCTTGAAACTTATATGCAGGTCGCTTCAAAAATTTTAGGAAATCCATCTAGTCTCCATCGTTTGGGAGACCAGGCAACACGAATCTTAGATGCTTCTCGCCAACAGATTGCAGATTTAATCGGTAAGAAAAGCGATGAAATCTTCTTTACTTCTGGTGGGACAGAAGGAGATAACTGGGTCATCAAGGGTGTCGCCTTTGAAAAAGCTCAATTTGGCAAGCACATCATCGTATCAGCCATTGAACATCCGGCAGTCAAAGAGTCAGCTCTCTGGTTGAAATCTCAAGGATTTGAAGTAGATTTTGCTCCAGTTGATAACAAAGGATTTGTGGATGTTGAAGCGTTAGCAGATTTGATAAGACCTGATACGACCCTCGTTTCTGTCATGGCTGTAAACAATGAAATCGGCTCTATCCAGCCCATTGAGGCTATTTCAGAACTGTTGGCAGACAAGCCGACTATTTCCTTCCACGTTGATGCTGTTCAGGCACTTGCCAAGATTCCGACTGAAAAATATCTGACAGAACGAGTGGATTTTGCAACTTTCTCTAGTCACAAGTTTCACGGAGTTCGAGGTGTTGGATTTGTCTATATCAAGTCTGGCAAGAAGATTACGCCTCTTTTAACAGGTGGTGGTCAGGAGCGTGATTATCGCTCGACAACTGAAAATGTGGCAGGGATTGCAGCGACAGCCAAGGCTCTGCGTTTGTCTATGGAAAAGCTAGATTTCTTTACGAGTAAGACTGGCCAGATGAAGGCAGTGATTCGTCGAGCCCTTCTGGACTATCCAGATATTTTTATCTTCTCAGATGAGGAAGACTTTGCCCCTCATATCCTGACTTTTGGAATCAAGGGTGTTCGTGGAGAAGTTATCGTTCATGCCTTTGAAGACTATGATATTTTTATTTCTACGACTTCTGCTTGTTCGTCCAAGGCTGGAAAACCTGCAGGTACCTTGATTGCCATGGGAGTGGATAAAGATAAGGCCCAGTCAGCTGTGCGTCTTAGCCTAGACCTTGAAAATGATATGAGTCAGGTCGAGCAGTTTTTGACCAAGTTAAAATTGATTTACAATCAAACTAGAAAAGTAAGATAGGAGCATTCATGCAATATTCAGAAATTATGATTCGCTACGGTGAGTTGTCAACCAAGGGTAAAAACCGTATGAGTTTCATCAATAAACTTCGCAATAATATTTCAGACGTTTTGTCTATCTATCCCCAAGTTAAGGTAACGGCAGATCGTGACCGTGCCCATGCTTACCTCAATGGAGCAGATTACACAGCAGTAGCAGAATCGCTCAAACAAGTTTTTGGAATTCAAAACTTTTCCCCTGTATACAAGGTTGAAAAATCTGTAGAAATTTTGAAGTCTGCTGTCCAAGAGATTATGCAGGACATCTACAAGGATGGCATGACCTTTAAAATTTCTAGCAAGCGTAGCGACCACAACTTTGAGTTGGATAGTCGTGAACTCAATCAAACACTTGGAGGAGCTGTTTTCGAAGCCATTCCAAATGTGCAAGCTCAAATGAAAAGTCCTGACATCAATCTTCAGGTGGAGATTCGTGAAGAAGCAGCCTATCTTTCTTATGAAACCATTCGTGGAGCGGGTGGTTTGCCAGTTGGAACTTCAGGTAAAGGGATGCTCATGCTGTCAGGAGGGATCGACTCACCTGTAGCAGGTTATCTTGCTTTGAAACGTGGAGTGGATATCGAAGCCGTTCACTTTGCTAGTCCACCTTACACGAGTCCTGGTGCCCTTAAAAAAGCTCAAGATTTGACCCGTAAATTGACCAAGTTCGGGGGAAATATCCAGTTTATCGAGGTGCCTTTCACTGAGATTCAAGAGGAAATCAAGGCTAAAGCGCCAGAGGCTTATTTGATGACTCTAACTCGTCGCTTTATGATGCGGATTACCGACCGTATTCGTGAGGTACGAAATGGTTTGGTTATCATCAATGGGGAGAGTCTAGGACAAGTAGCCAGCCAAACCCTTGAAAGCATGCAGGCTATCAATGCCGTTACCAATACTCCCATCATCCGTCCAGTTGTAACCATGGATAAGTTGGAAATCATCGATATTGCACAAGAAATTGATACCTTTGACATTTCAATCCAGCCCTTTGAAGACTGTTGTACGATTTTTGCACCAGATCGTCCAAAAACAAATCCTAAGATTAAGAATGCGGAGCAGTACGAAGCGCGCATGGATGTTGAAGCCTTGGTTGATCGATCAGTGGCTGGTATCATGATTACCGAGATTACACCTCAAGCTGAAAAAGATGAAGTGGATGACTTGATTGATAATCTCCTCTAAATCAGAAAATCCAAAAGAATTTAGAAAAAATAAATAAAAAGTTAGTTTTTAATCCAAAAATGGAAGCAAAACTAACTTTTTTTCTATAATTGTGATATAATGAAATAAAATTTTGAATATAGAGAGTTTTCTGACAATGAATCAATCCTACTTTTATTTAAAAATGAAAGAACACAAACTCAAGGTTCCTTATACAGGTAAGGAACGCCGTGTACGTGTTCTTCTGCCTAAAGATTATGAGAAAGATACTGATCGTTCCTATCCTGTTGTTTACTTTCATGACGGGCAAAATGTTTTTTATAGCAAAGAGTCTTTCATTGGTCACTCCTGGAAGATTATTCCAGCTATTAAACGAAATCCGGATATCAGTCGCATGATTGTCGTTGCTATTGACAATGATGGTATGGGGCGGATGAATGAGTATGCGGCTTGGAAGTTCCAAGAATCTCCTATTCCGGGGCAGCAGTTTGATGGTAAAGGTGTGGAGTATGCCGAGTTTGTCATGGATGTGGTCAAACCTTTTATCGATGAGACCTACCGTACCAAAGCTGACCGCCAACATACGGCTATGATTGGGTCCTCACTAGGAGGCAATATTACCCAATTTATCGGTTTGGAATACCAAGACCAAATTGGTTGTCTAGGGGTTTTTTCATCTGCAAACTGGCTCCACCAAGAAGCATTTAACCGTTATATCGAGCGCCAAAAACTGTCGCCTGACCAGCGCATCTTCATCTATGTAGGAACAGAAGAAGCAGATGACACAGACAAGACCTTGATGGCTGGCAATATCAAACAAGCCTATATCGACTCGTCGCTTCGCTATTACCATGATTTGATTGCTGGGGGGGTTCATCTGGATAATCTTGTCTTGAAAGTTCAGTCTGGTGCCATCCATAGTGAGATTCCATGGTCGGAAAATTTACCAGACTGTCTGAGATTTTTTGCAGAAAAATGGTAAGTTAAGAAAGGAGAAAGATAATGCATATTGAACATCTTAGTCACTGGAGTGGTCACCTCAACCGTGAAATGTACCTCAACCGTTATGGGCATGCTGGGATTCCAGTTGTGGTCTTTGCTTCATCTGGTGGCAGTCACAATGAATACTATGATTTTGGCATGATTGATTCCTGTGCTTCCTTTATCGAGGAAGGCCGTGTTCAGTTCTTTACCCTATCTAGTGTGGATAGTGAGAGCTGGTTGGCCACTTGGAAAAATGGTCACGACCAAGCAGAGATGCACCGTGCCTATGAACGCTATGTGATTGAGGAGGCCATTCCTTTTATCAAGCATAAGACAGGTTGGTTTGATGGCATGATGACGACAGGCTGCTCCATGGGCGCATACCATGCTGTCAATTTCTTCCTCCAGCATCCAGATGTCTTTACCAAAGTAATTGCTCTTAGTGGTGTCTACGACGCACGTTTCTTTGTCGGAGATTACTACAATGACGATGCTATTTACCAAAACTCGCCAGTAGATTATATCTGGAATCAGAACGACGGCTGGTTTATTGACCGTTACCGTCAGGCGGAGATTGTGCTTTGTACGGGGCTTGGTGCCTGGGAACATGACGGACTACCGTCTTTCTACAAGCTCAAAGAAGCCTTTGACCAGAAACAAATTCCAGCCTGGTTTGCTGAATGGGGACATGATGTCGCCCATGACTGGGAATGGTGGCGTAAACAAATGCCCTATTTTCTTGGACACCTGTATCTATAAAAGGAGTTACCTATGAATTACCTTGTTATTTCTCCCTACTATCCACAAAACTTTCAACAGTTTACCATCGAACTTGCCAATAAAGGTATCACCGTCTTGGGAATTGGTCAAGAGCCTTATGAGCAATTGGATGAACCTTTACGCAATAGCCTGACCGAGTACTTCCGTGTTGACAATCTTGAAAATGTAGATGAAGTCAAACGTGCAGTTGCTTTTCTCTTTTATAAACATGGCCCAATTGACCGCATCGAGTCTCATAATGAATACTGGCTTGAGCTGGATGCAACACTCAGAGAACAATTCAATGTCTTTGGTGCCAAACCAGAGGATCTCAAAAAGACGAAATTTAAGTCTGAAATGAAGAAGCTTTTCAAAAAAGCAGGTGTTCCTGTGGTCCCTGGAGCTGTTATCAAGACGGAAGCAGATGTTGATCAAGCAGTGAATGAAATCGGCCTGCCAATGATTGCCAAACCTGATAATGGAGTGGGAGCAGCCGCAACATTTAAGCTTGAGACAGAAGACGATATCAATCACTTCAAGACTGAGTGGGATCATTCAACTGTTTATTTCTTTGAGAAATTTGTCACCTCTAGCGAAATTTGTACCTTTGATGGTCTTGTGGACAAGGATGGTAAAATTGTCTTCTCAACAACCTTTGATTACGCCTATACACCTCTGGATCTTATGATTTACAAGATGGACAATTCCTACTATGTTCTTAAGGACATGGATCCTAAACTTCGCAAGTATGGTGAAGCGATTGTCAAGGAATTTGGTA
Organism: Streptococcus bovismuti; assembly: GCF_042436615.2. GTDB lineage: Bacteria > Bacillota > Bacilli > Lactobacillales > Streptococcaceae > Streptococcus. The sequence goes on from NZ_JBHMFR020000001.1 coordinate 11,862, forward strand.
TGAAAGAACGGTTCTTCCATATTGAGTTCTTCCGTGAAGGGGATGATTACATCGCCATTGAGTACAATAACCGCCCTGCAGGTGGTTTCACTATTGATGTTTATAATTTTGCTCATTCCTTGGATCTTTATCGTGGCTATGCATCTATAGTCGCAGGAGAAGAGTTCCCAGTAACAGACTTTGAACCTCAGTATTGTTTGGCTACGTCTCGCCGTGCAAATGCTCATTATGTCTATTCTGAGGAGGACTTGATTGCTAAATACAGCCAGCAGTTCAAGGTTAAGAAAATCATGCCAGCGGCCTTTGCGGAACTTCAAGGAGATTACCTTTATATGCTGACAACTCCGAGTCGACAAGAAATGGAGCAAATGATTGCTGATTTCGGACAACGTCAATAATAGGATATGAAGACTTAACAAGCTTTATTTGTTAAGTCTTTTTAAATTCCCTGAATAAAAGCGTTTTCCCAGTTAATCTTTTAGAAAACATATTGCTAAAAGATATAAAAATTGATAGAATAAGGATTGTCTAAAAAATTTTAAGGAGAATCTATCAAATGGATTTCACATGGGCAATTAAATATGCCACTGAATTTTTGGCCACTGCTATTTTGATCATTCTTGGAAATGGTGCAGTTGCCAACGTTGAACTTAAAGGTACGAAAGGTCATCAAAGTGGCTGGATCGTTATCGCTGTTGGTTATGGTATGGGGGTTATGATTCCAGCCTTGATGTTTGGTAACGTATCAGGTAACCACATCAACCCAGCCTTCACTCTTGGACTTGCGATTAGCGGTCTTTTCCCTTGGGCACAAGTAGCGCCTTATATCCTTGCACAAGTTTTGGGTGCTATCTTTGGTCAAGCTTTGGTTGTGGCAACACACCGCCCATATTACTTGAAAACTGAAAATCCAAACAATATCTTGGGTACTTTCTCAACCATTTCAAGTTTGGATAATGGTACAAAAGAAGCACGTTTCGCAGCAACTGTTAACGGTTTTGTAAACGAGTTTGTTGGTTCATTTGTTCTTTTCTTTGCAGCTCTTGGAATGACTAAAAACTTCTTTGGTGCTGAACTAGTATCAAAAGCACAAGCCGCTATCAATGCTCAAGTTGCTCAAGCAACTACTCAAGGTCAAACAATTCCTCAAGAGCAAGTAACAGCAGCACTTGACCAAGCTAAAGAACAAGTGGCACCATTTATGACATCTGGTCTTGGAATTGCTCACTTGGCACTTGGATTCCTTGTTATGGCCTTGGTAACTTCACTTGGTGGACCTACAGGACCTGCCTTGAACCCAGCCCGTGACTTGGGACCACGTCTCCTTCATGCTTTCCTTCCAAAATCAGTTCTTGGTGAGCACAAAGGTGATTCAAAATGGTGGTACTCTTGGGTACCAGTAGTAGCACCGATCGCAGCAGCAATTGCGGCAGTAGCTATCTTCAAATTCCTTTACCTATAAGAAATTGAAACCGAGGAAATCCTCGGTTTTTTAGATGAAATTTTTACGAAAAATCGGTAAATTTGAGCATAATATCTTGTAAAAAATTCTAAAATCCTTTAAAATAAAAGAGTTGGAGGAATTTATGAATGTAAATCAAATTGTACGGATTATTCCTACTTTAAAAGTTAATAATAGAAAATTAAATGAAACATTTTATATTGAAACCCTTGGTATGAAGGCCTTGTTAGAAGAGTCGGCCTTTCTGTCACTAGGTGACCAAACAGGTCTTGAAAAGCTGGTTTTAGAAGAAGCTCCAAGTATGCGTACTCGTAAGGTAGAGGGAAGAAAAAAGCTGGCTAAACTGATTGTCAAGGTGGAAAATCCTTTGGAAATTGAAGGACTCTTATCTAAAACAAATTCGATTCGCCAATTATATAAGGGGAATAATGGCTACGCATTTGAAGTTTTCTCACCAGAAGATGATTTAATTTTGATTCATGCAGAAGATGATAGAGCCAGTCTAGTAGAAGTAGAAGAAAAGCCTGAATTTCAAACAGATTTGGAATCAATTTCTTTGAGTAAGTTTGAGATTTCTATGGAATTACACCTTCCAACTGATATCGAAAGTTTCTTGGAATCATCTGAAATGGGGGCATCACTTGATTTTATCCCAGCTCAGGGGCAGGATTTGACTGTGGACAATACGGTTACTTGGGACTTATCTATGCTTAAGTTCTTGGTCAATGAACTAGATATAGCAAGTCTTCGCAAGAAATTTGAGTCTACCGAATATTTTATTCCTAAGTCTGAAAAATTCTTCCTTGGTAAAGATAGAAATAATGTTGAATTGTGGTTTGAAGAAGTATGAAGTGGACCAAGATTATTAAAAAAATAGAAGAACAAATCGAGGCAGGGATTTATCCCGGAGCCTCTTTTGCGTATTTTAAGGACAATCAATGGACGGAGGTCTATTTAGGCTTGAGTGACCCAGAGCATGGCTTGCAGACTGAGGCAGGATTAGTTTACGACCTAGCCAGTGTCAGCAAGGTTGTTGGGGTTGGCACCGTTTTTACCTTCTTGTGGGATAAAGGTCAATTAGATATTGACAGACCAGTAACCGATTTTTTACCTGAGAGCGATTATCCAGACATCACTATTCGCCAGCTCTTAACCCATGCTACAAATCTTGATCCGTTTATTCCCAATCGTGATCTTTTAACTGCCTCAGAATTAAAAGAAGCGATGTTTCATCTCAACAGACGAAGTCAGCCAGCCTTTCTTTATTCAGATGTCCATTTTTTGCTGTTGGGCTCTATTTTAGAGAGAATTTTTGATCAAGACCTGGATGAGATTTTACAAGAACAAGTTTTTAAACCTTGGGGAATGACGGAAACTAAGTTTGGTCCTGTTGAGCTTGCTGTTCCAACAGTCAGAGGTGTGGAGGCAGGAATAGTGCATGATCCCAAGGCTCGTATCTTGGGCAGACATGCTGGTAGTGCTGGTTTGTTTTCGACTGTAAAGGATTTACAAATCTTTTTAGAATACTATTTAGCAGATGATTTTGCAAGAGATTTGAGTCAAAATTTTTCTCCTTTGGTTGACAAGGAACGTTCTTTAGCATGGAATTTGGAAGGAGATTGGCTAGACCATACGGGCTATACAGGTACCTTTATCATGTGGAATCGTCAGAAGCAAGAAGCGGCTATTTTCCTATCGAATCGTACCTATGAAAAGGATGAGCGGGCTCAATGGATTTTAGATCGCAATCAAGTGATGGACTTGATTCGTAAAGAAGAGTAAGGAGAGACATGTCAAATAGTTTAAAAGGGACTCTATTAACAGTTGTGGCTGGTATTGCTTGGGGCTTGTCTGGAACGAGTGGCCAATACCTGATGGCAAACGGAATTTCGGCTCTAGTCTTGACTAACTTGCGTCTTTTAATCGCTGGTGGAATTCTCATGATCTTGGCTTATGCTACTGCAAAGGATAAAATGCTGACCTTTTTAAAGGATAGAAAGAGTTTGCTGTCTCTTCTCATTTTTGCTTTGATTGGACTTTTTCTTAATCAATTTGCCTATCTAACTGCTATTCAGGAAACCAATGCAGGAACCGCGACGGTACTTCAGTATGTTTGTCCTGTCGGGATTTTGATTTATAGCTGTATCAAGGATAAGGTGGCGCCGACACTGGGAGAGATTGTTTCCATCATATTAGCCATTGGAGGGACCTTCTTGATCGCAACTCATGGGCAGTTGGACCAGTTATCCATGACACCTGCAGGCCTGTTCTGGGGTCTCTTTTCTGCTCTGACTTACGCACTTTATATCATTTTGCCCATATCCTTGATTAAGAAGTGGGGGAGCAGTTTGGTCATTGGTGTGGGAATGGTCATAGCTGGTTTGGTCGCCCTTCCTTTTACAGGAGTTCTACAGGCTACTATTCCAACTAGTCTTGATTTTCTTCTTGCATTTGCGGGCATTATTCTTATCGGGACTGTCTTTGCCTATACAGCTTTCCTTAAAGGAACCAGTCTGATAGGACCGGTCAAGTCAAGCTTGTTGGCTTCAATTGAGCCGATTTCGGCAGTTTTCTTTGCTTTCCTGATCATGAATGAACAATTTTATCCTATTGATTTTCTTGGTATGGCAATGATTTTAATTGCAGTAACTCTGATTTCTTTGAAAGATTTACTCTTAGAAAAATAAAAAAGACTCTTTGTCCGTGACAGAGAGTTTTTGCGTAGTATTTTATACTCAATGAAAATCAAAGAGCAAACTAGGAAACTAGCCACAGGCTGTACTTGAGTACGGCAAGGCGACGTTGACGCGGTTTGAAGAGATTTTCGAAGAGTATTAATTGTTTTCAAGATAAAATTCAAAGCGTTCGCCTACATATTGGCTTTTTACGTATTCAAAAGCTGTCCCATCTTCTAGGTAAGAAACCTGAGTCAGTCCAAGAATAGCATGTCCTTTTTCAACTTCCAAATAGTGGGCAATTTTTTCCTTAGCGAGACGAGCATAGATGGTCTGCTGTGATTTGCCGATACGGTAGCCATGTTTTTGCAAGGTTTGGAAGAAATGACTGGTGATTTCTTCTTTCTTAAAATCCTTAATGAATTTTTCAGGAATAGAAGCAACTTCATAAACCAGAGGGACTTGGTCGGCATAGCGAACACGTTCCATTCGGATAATATTTTCGGTAGGAGAAATTCTTAGCTTGGCAACTTCCTGCTCATTGGGAATAGTTTTTCTGTAGGAAATGAGCTGGCTAGAGGGTACTTTACCTTGGGACTTAACAATTTCAGTAAAACTGGTTGTCCCTCGCATCTTTTCTTGTACTCGAGTACTGGAAACAAAGGTGCCACTTCCTACACGGCGTTCTAAGACGCCTTCTTCAACTAATAGAGATACGGCTTGGCGGAGGGTCATCCGACTGACCTCGAATTGTTCAGCCAAATCTCTTTCACTCGGCAGCCTCTCACCAATGGACCAACGGTGCTCGTCAATATCCTTTTTTATCTGATCATGGATTTTCATATAAGCTGGTAGCATATTTTCACTTCATTTCTATCTTTTCTCTATTGTACCCCAATAAACTAGAAAAAGTCAATCTTCGCCTTGTTTAGTTGGTAATTCACCCTTATTTGTGATAGAATATTGGAAAAAGATATTTCTTTTGAGAAAGGAAAAAGATGAGCAACATTTCAACTGATTTGCAAGATGTAGAAAAAATCATCGTTTTGGACTATGGTAGCCAGTACAACCAGCTGATTTCACGCCGTATCCGTGAGATTGGTGTTTTTTCAGAACTAAAGAGCCATAAAATTTCAGCTGCTGAAGTTCGTGAAATCAACCCTGTAGGAATCATCCTTTCAGGTGGTCCAAACTCTGTATACGAAGATGGTTCATTCGATATTGACCCAGAAATCTTCGAACTAGGAATTCCAATTTTGGGAATCTGTTATGGTATGCAGTTGTTGACCCATAAACTTGGAGGAAAAGTTGTTCCTGCAGGCGATGCTGGAAATCGTGAATACGGTCAATCAACTCTTACTCACACCCCATCAGCTCTTTTTGAATCAACACCAGACGAACAGACTGTTTTGATGAGCCATGGTGATGCAGTTACTGAGATTCCTGCCGACTTTGTTCGTACAGGTACATCAGCTGATTGCCCATACGCAGCCATCGAAAACCCAGATAAACACATTTACGGTATCCAATTCCACCCAGAAGTTCGTCATTCTGTATACGGAAATGATATCCTTCGTAACTTTGCTCTTAACATTTGTAAGGCTAAAGGCGATTGGTCAATGGATAACTTCATTGATATGCAGATTCAAAAAATTCGTGAAACTGTTGGTGATAAACGTGTCCTTCTTGGCCTTTCAGGTGGGGTTGACTCATCTGTCGTTGGGGTTCTTCTCCAAAAAGCGATTGGCGATCAATTGATCTGTATCTTCGTAGACCACGGTCTTCTTCGTAAAGGAGAAGCGGATCAAGTTATGGAAATGCTTGGTGGTAAGTTTGGTTTGAATATCGTCAAAGCAGACGCTGCTAAACGTTTCCTTGATAAACTTGCTGGCGTTTCTGACCCTGAGCAAAAACGTAAAATCATCGGTAACGAATTTGTGTATGTCTTTGATGACGAAGCAAGTAAGCTCAAAGATGTGAAATTCCTTGCTCAAGGTACCTTATACACAGACGTTATCGAGTCTGGTACGGATACAGCTCAAACTATCAAGTCACACCACAACGTGGGTGGTCTTCCAGAAGACATGCAGTTTGAATTGATTGAACCACTCAACACTCTCTATAAAGATGAAGTTCGTGCCCTTGGTACAGAGCTTGGTATGCCAGACCATATCGTATGGCGCCAACCATTTCCAGGACCAGGACTTGCTATCCGTGTCATGGGTGAAATCACTGAAGAGAAACTAGAAACCGTTCGTGAATCAGACGCTATCCTTCGTGAGGAAATTGCTAAAGCAGGTCTTGACCGCGATATCTGGCAATACTTCACAGTGAACACAGGCGTTCGTTCAGTCGGTGTTATGGGTGACGGTCGTACATATGACTACACGATTGCAATCCGTGCTATCACCTCTATCGATGGTATGACAGCTGACTTTGCAAAGATTCCTTGGGATGTCCTTCAAAAGATTTCTGTACGTATCGTAAACGAAGTGGACCACGTTAACCGCATCGTCTATGATATTACAAGTAAACCACCTGCAACAGTTGAGTGGGAGTAAAGCTATAAATACTTTACTCTTATAGTAAATGAAAAATAAGGATTTCGAGAGAACAAAATCGTTCTCTCTTTTTTTAGCTGAATATTTTAAGTAAAAGGTTAAGCTATTCTTTCATAAAACAAGACAGAATGGTTGCCTCCAAAGTCTCATCATAAGAGAACAGTTATATTCTCTGGATCTACTTTTGAGATGGTAAAAATAGATATACTGATATCCATTCCTTTTATCATATCCTTGATTTCTTAAGTTTTAAAGACAGTTTAATCAGGATTCCTTTTATATATCGATTAAGAAATAAATAATCTGTCTTGAATCCTACCATAGATGTATAAAGAGTCATTTTGTTTTTTTGTTTCGTATCAGTATCAATCCGTTCTGATATTGTTTTTTGAATTTTAGAAAATTCTAGTACAGTAGTTAGGAAGTTTTTATAAATTTATTGTATTTAATTCTTGACTTGATACCTTTACTTTTTTAGTTAATTATGTAATAATATTAACAATACAAATAAATGAAAGTTGGTGTTTCTATTGCATAAAGCAGTAAAACAAGAAAAAGGTCATGGCTATCTCCGTAAAACTAAGTTAGGTTTGTTAAGTGGCATTATCCTAACGACTGCTTTAGGGAGTTTATTTTTAAATGGGATTGTAAGCGCTGACGAACAACCAAATTCAAGTACACCTCCTAATGCAGCACAGACTCCTCCTAGCGAAACTGTGGTTCAAAGTGAGTATGAAACGAGTACAACACATACGGTAAAAGAAACCGAGTTAAAAGCTAAAGTTGAAGAAGTAAAAGCTTTCGGGGTTAAGGTTACAGAAACACCCACTGAAAATGTAGGTGTTGCAAATAGTTCTTCTGAGGTTACACATATACGCACAACTGCCGAAGAGAAAGTAGATGCTCAAATTCGTGATTTAGAGTCTGCAAAAGCAGAGAAAGTACAAGCTGATGCTGATCGAGCTAAGATTGAAGAGTTTAAAAATAATCACCTTACTGCAAATTATGTCAACGTAAAAGATAAGATTGCAAGTCAAGTGAATTCAAGATTAGCGTCCGATGATGTCAATAAAGAAATAACACTCAGTAATTTGACTTCTACTGAGGGTGAAGTTCGTTATTTAAACACAGACTCAGTCGATGTAAGAACTAGAGAGGGCGTTGCAGATGCTTTAGGTCGCGATGTAACTACGACTGACACACACGTAACTGTTAAAACTGGAGCAGCTAATCTTCCGGGATTGGAGAAACTTAGGGCTAAGGATAGTAGTGCTGGTTATAGCGGATATATTGTAGAAGCGAAAAACGGTGAAACTTTTACTTACACAGTGAATTTAGATCCAACCAGTGTATTAACATCTAAATATGGTGTTGCAAGTATTGATACAAGTCTCCGTTTGAATTACACTTTACCTGAGGAAACGAAAGTCTATGTAATTATTCGTGGTCAAGCAATTTTACAAGAAATTTTCGTTAAGAACTTATCTAGACGGGTTGCAGGTCAATCGGACTTAGTTAAGTACACTAAGACATTTACTTATAAAGATGCTAAAGGCCAAGAAATTCCGTTAGATAAATTACTCTCTACAATATTAAATGAACAGGCTTTCGGTGGTGAATCTGTAATTAAACCATCAGATGTACCTGAGAAAAAAATTAAAGAGTTCGAATTAAGGTCACCTATTGGCTCAACAGGACAGGTACTATACGAGTTAAGGAGAGAAAATTCTCTTATAGGTGAAAATACGATTTCATCAAGTAATTATCTAAATGCGCGTATGCCAAGAGGACAAATATCTGCTTATTTAAGTCAAAATACCTTCACCAATAAGATTCCTAAGGTTGAGATAATAGATCCAGATAAGGCTTTGAACGGTGTATCTCGTGACTATCATTTGGTGACTTATACAGAGGTTCAACATAAAGGTAAGGTTACTCAAAAGTTTGTCAATGAACAAGGTGCTGAGATTCGACCGTCTGTTACAAGTGAGGTAAAAGCAGTAGGGGAGCAAATTACATTAACTCATCCTACGGATATTGACTTTGAGAACAAGCGTTATACCTTTAAAGACCAAGATAAACAAGATATTACAGAGATTGTAAAAGGTGAAACTAATATAACTTATGTTTATAAACAAAAGTATGAAAATAATTTATCACCTGTTGAGATTGAAACTCCTATTCCGATTGAGACTACTTATGTTGCAGACCCAACGAAGGAAGTAGGTGACAATGAGACTGTCGATAATGGAACTGCGGGTAAGGTTGTAACTTCAACACCTAAGATTGTAAACGAATTAACAGGAGAAGTTACTGATGGTCAACCTACTGAGAAACGTACTGAAATGCAACCTAAAGTAGTTAAAGTAGGTACGAAACCAACAGTTGTAGAAACAACTACTCCATATACAACACGTTATGTAGAAGATAATACAAAAGATAAAGACTATCGAGAAGTAACAAAATCTGGTAAAGCTGGTAAAACAACTACTACGACAACTTATACCTTGAATCCTAATACAGGTACAGTAATATCGAACGAACCAACCACGATTACTGAAGAAGCAGTAGAAGAAGTTATCACAGTAGGTACGAAACCAACAGTTGTAGAAACAACTACTCCATATACAACACGTTATGTGGAAGACAATGTAAAAGATAAAGACTATCGTGAAGTAACAAAATCTGGTAAAGCTGGTAAAACAACTACTACGACAACTTATACCTTGAATCCTAATACAGGTATAGTAACATCGAACGAACCGACCATGATTACTGAAGAAGCAGTAGAAGAAGTTATCACAGTAGGTACGAAACCAACAGTTGTAGAAACAATTACTCCATATACAACACGTTATGTAGAAGATAATACAAAAGATAAAGACTATCGTGAAGTAACAAGACCTGGTAAAGCTGGTAAAACAACTACTACGACAACTTATACCTTGGATCCTAATACAGGAGCAGTAACACCGAATGAACCAACCACGATTACTGAAGAAGCAGTAGAAGAAGTTATCACAGTAGGTACGAAACCAACAGTTGTAGAAACAACTACTCCATATACAACACGTTATGTAGAAGATAATGCAAAAGATAAAGACTATCGTGAAGTAACAAAATCTGGTAAAGCTGGTAAAACAACTACTACGACAACTTATACCTTGAATCCTAATACAGGTACAGTAATATCGAACGAACCAACCACGATTACTGAAGAAGCAGTAGAAGAAGTTATCACAGTAGGTACGAAACCAACAGTTGTAGAAACAACTACTCCATATACAACACGTTATGTAGAAGATAATACAAAAGATAAAGATTATCGTGAAGTAACAAGACCTGGTAAATCTGGTAAAACAACTACTACGACAACTTATACCTTGAATCCTAATACAGGTGCAGTAACATCGAACGAACCAACCATGATTACTGAAGAAGCAGTAGAAGAAGTTATCACAGTAGGTACTAAACCTAAAGTTGTAGAAACAACTACTCCATATACAACACGTTATGTAGAAGATAGTACAAAAGATAAAGATTATCGTGAAGTAACAAGACCTGGTAAATCTGGTAAGACAACTACTACGACAACTTATACCTTGGATCCTAATACAGGAGCAGTAACACCGAATGAACCAACCACGATTACTGAAGAAGCAGTAGAAGAAGTTATCACAGTAGGTACGAAACCAAAGGTTGAGGCACCAAAGGTTGAAACGCCAAAAGTTGAAACACCAAAGGTTGAAACACCAAAGGTTGAAACACCAAAAGTTGAAACACCAAAGGTTGAAACGCCAAAAGTTGAAACACCAAAGGTTGAGGCACCAAAGGTTGAGGCACCAAAGGTTGAGGCACCAAAAGTTGAGGCACCAAAAGTAGAAGCACCAAAGATAGAAGTACCAAAATCAAAGACACCAACTGAACAATCGACAAAAGAAACTTCACAAATTCCGACTTCTGTAGCAAGTAAGAGAGAGGAATTGCCTAATACAGGTACAGAAGATCATGCTAATCTTGTAGTCTTAGGACTTCTAGGAGTTTTGAGTGGATTTGGATTTCTTGCACACAAGAAAAAAGAAGTGGAGAAATAGTTTTTTCTAACCTATATTAGAAAAGGGCTCACATCTGTGGGCTTTTTCTCTTTGACAATCTTTTTGCTTTAATAATCTAAAAGATTAGAATTGTCAAAACAATCTGTCTAGGCTTGATTTTATCGCTTATTTACTATAAAATGAGAAGGAAAAACGTCAAACTTTTATATTGCAAATAGGAGAAAACATGACAAAAACATTAAAACGTCCTGAGGTTTTATCACCTGCAGGGACTTTAGAGAAGCTAAAAGTAGCTGTTCAGTATGGTGCAGATGCTGTCTTTATCGGTGGTCAGGCCTATGGTCTTCGTAGCCGTGCAGGAAACTTTACCTTTGAACAGATGGAAGAAGGTGTCCAGTTTGCGGCCAAGTATGGTGCTAAGGTTTATGTGGCTGCCAACATGGTTATGCACGAAGGAAATGAAGCTGGTGCTGGTGAGTGGTTCCGTAAACTGCGTGATATCGGGATTGCAGCAGTTATCGTATCTGACCCAGCCTTGATTATGATTGCAGCGACTGAAGCACCAGGTCTTGAAATCCACCTCTCTACCCAAGCAAGTGCCACTAACTATGAAACCCTTGAGTTCTGGAAAGAACTGGGCTTAACTCGTGTCGTTTTGGCGCGTGAGGTTTCGATGGAAGAATTAGCTGAAATTCGCAAACGTACAGATGTTGAGATTGAAGCCTTTGTCCACGGAGCCATGTGTATTTCTTACTCTGGTCGTTGTACTCTTTCAAACCATATGAGTATGCGTGATGCCAACCGTGGTGGTTGTTCACAGTCTTGTCGCTGGAAATACGATCTTTACGACATGCCATTTGGTCAAGAACGTAAGAGCCTTAAAGGTGAAATTCCAGAAGAATTTTCGATGTCTGCCGTTGATATGTCTATGATTGACCATATCCCAGATATGATTGAAAACGGTGTGGACAGTCTAAAAATCGAAGGACGTATGAAGTCTATTCACTATGTTTCAACTGTAACCAACTGCTACAAGGCGGCTGTTGATGCTTATCTAGAGAGTCCAGAGAAGTTTGAAGCTATCAAGCAAGACTTGATTGATGAGATGTGGAAGGTTGCCCAACGTGAATTAGCAACAGGTTTCTACTACGGTACACCATCGGAAAATGAGCAGTTGTTTGGTGCTCGTCGTAAAATTCCTGAGTATAAGTTTGTTGCTGAAGTGGTTTCTTATGATGATGCGACACAAACAGCAACTATTCGTCAACGGAACGTTATTAACGAAGGAGACCAAGTTGAGTTTTATGGCCCAGGTTTCCGTCATTTTGAAACGTATATCGAAAATTTACATGATGCCAAAGGCAATAAAATAGACCGCGCTCCAAATCCAATGGAACTCTTGACAATCAAAGTCCCACAACCTGTTCAAGCTGGAGACATGGTTCGAGCTCTTAAAGAAGGTCTCATCAATCTTTATAAGGAAGATGGAACTAGCGTCACAGTGCGTGCTTAATAAACATGTAGGAGACGAAAGCTTTCTAGTTGCTTTCCCTTTAATCCTACTTACTAAAGAACCTTAGGTTAAAGAAAATATATTAATTTCCATCCGAGATTTCATCTCGGATTTTTTCATTATTTTTCAGAAAGGTCTAGATAATGGACGGATTTATTACAATTTTTTTCCAAAGTTTTCTATATAATAGACTCAAAAATAGTAAAATTGTAAATAATTTCCGTTAAGCGCTTTCAATGTTGGTAAAAAGTTGACAAATCCAATTTTTAGGACTAAACTAAGTAAGTAAATTTTAATTAAAAGGAGAATTCGTCATGAATTTAACATTTTTCGGTCTATGTCTTGCCTGTATGGGTGTATCTCTTGGTGAAGGTATGTTGATGAACGGTTTGTTGAAATCAGTTGCTCGCCAACCAGATATCATCTCAGAACTACGTAGTTTGATGATCCTAGGGGTTGCCTTTATTGAAGGTACTTTCTTCGTTACTCTTGTCTTTTCATTTATCATCAAATAAAAGAAGTATAAATTGAAAAAGGGAGGATTTTAGATGGAAGAAAGTATTAATCCAACCATCAATATTGGTCCTGTTACCTTTAATTTAACCATAGTAGTTTTGACTTTGTTGACTGTAGCACTTATTTTTGGCTTTATTTATTGGGCAACTCGAAATATGACTTTGAGACCCACAGGAAAACAAAATGTATTAGAGTATTTATTTGATTTTGTTGTTGGATTTACAAAATCAAACCTTGGTCCAATGATAAAGGATTATTCTCTCTTTTATTTCTGTTTATTCCTATTTATGGCCATTGCAAATAATATTGGCTTAATGGCTAGAATTCAGACTACAGATGGTGTAAATCTTTGGACCTCACCAACAGCAAATTTGTCATTTGACTTGGTCTTGTCTTTTACAATTATCTTAATGACACACGTAGAAGGAATTCGTCGTCGTGGAATCAAAAAGTATTTAAAAGCATTTGTAACACCAGGTTTTATGACACCAATGAATCTCTTGGAAGAAGTTACCAATCTCCTTTCACTTGCATTGCGGGTATTTGGTAATATCTTTGCAGGGGAAGTGATGGCAAGTATGTTAGTCCTACTTTCTCATCAGGCCTTCTATTGGTATCCTATTGCTTTTGGAACAAATCTAATCTGGACTGCATTTTCTGTTTTTATTTCTTGTGTACAAGCATATGTATTTACATTGTTATCTTCAATGTACCTAGGAAATAAAATTAATGATGAAGAATAGAAAGGAGTAGTTTATGAATGTAACAGTAGGTGAATTACTTGGTGATTTTATACTAATCGCTGGTTCCTTTATTCTCTTGCTAGTCTTGGTTAAGAAATATGCTTGGTCAAATTTGACTAGTATTTTCGAACAAAGAGCAGAAAAAATTGCAGCAGATATTGACGGAGCTGAACAAGCACGTCAAAAAGCAGAAGTATTGGCTCAAAAACGCGAAGATGAATTGGCTGGTAGCCGTAAAGAAGCTAAGACAATCATTGAGAATGCGAAAGAAACAGCTGAGAAAAGCAAAGCTAGTATTTTAGCAGATGCTAAGCTAGAAGCAGGACGCTTGAAAGAAAAAGCGAACCAAGAAATTGCTCAAAATAAAGCTGAAGCTTTACAAAGCGTTAAGGGTGAGGTAGCAGATTTGACAATCAGCCTGGCTGGTAAAATCATCTCACAAAACCTTGACGGTCATGCCCATAAAGAACTCATTGATCAGTATATCGATCAGTTAGGAGAAGCTTAATGGACAAGAAAACAGTAAAGGTAATTGAAAAATACAGCATGCCTTTTGTCCAATTGGTTTTAGAAAAAGGAGAAGAAGACCGTATCTTTTCAGACTTAGCTCAAATCAAGCAAGTTGCTGAAGAAACAGGTTTACCTTCTTTTTTAAAAAAAGTGGCAGTAGACGAGTCTGATAAGGAAAAAACAATTGCTTTCTTCCAAGACTCTGTGTCACCTTTATTGCAAAACTTTATCCAGGTTCTTATCTACAATCACAGAGCAAATCTTTTTTATGATATTCTTGTAGATTGCTTGAACCGACTTGAAAAAGAAACAAATCGATTTGAAGTGACGATTACGTCAGCTCATCCTTTAACTGATGAACAGAAGAGTCGCTTGCTCCCTTTGATTGAGAAAAAAATGTCTCTTAAAGTAAGGAGTGTAAAAGAACAAATCGATGAAAGTCTTATTGGTGGTTTTGTCATTTTTGCCAATCACAAGACAATTGATGTGAGTATTAAACAACAACTTAAAGTTGTTAAAGAAAATTTGAAATAGAAAGTGGTGTTCTTTTGGCAATTAACGCACAAGAAATCAGCGCTTTAATTAAGCAACAAATTGAAAATTTCAAACCCAATTTTGATGTGACTGAAACAGGTGTTGTAACCTATATCGGGGACGGTATCGCGCGTGCTCACGGCCTTGAAAATGCCATGAGTGGAGAGTTGTTGATTTTTGAAAACGGCTCTTATGGGATGGCTCAAAACTTGGAGTCAACAGACGTTGGTATTATCATCCTAGGTGACTTTACAGATATCCGTGAAGGCGATACAATCCGCCGTACAGGGAAAATCATGGAAGTCCCAGTAGGTGAAAGTCTGATTGGTCGTGTTGTGGATCCGCTTGGTCGTCCAGTTGACGGTCTTGGAGAAATCCACACTGATAAAACTCGTCCAGTTGAAGCGCCAGCTCCTGGTGTTATGCAACGTAAGTCTGTATCAGAACCATTGCAAACTGGTTTGAAAGCTATTGATGCCCTTGTTCCGATTGGTCGTGGTCAACGTGAGTTGATTATCGGTGACCGTCAGACAGGGAAAACAACCATTGCGATTGATACAATTTTGAACCAAAAAGGTCAAGATATGATTTGTATCTATGTAGCGATTGGACAAAAAGAATCAACAGTTCGTACACAAGTAGAAACACTTCGTCAGTACGGTGCCTTGGATTACACAATCGTTGTGACAGCCTCTGCTTCACAACCATCTCCATTGCTTTTCCTAGCTCCTTATGCTGGGGTTGCCATGGCAGAAGAATTTATGTACCAAGGGAAACATGTTTTGATTGTTTATGATGATTTATCAAAACAAGCGGTAGCTTATCGTGAACTGTCACTCTTGCTTCGTCGTCCTCCAGGTCGTGAAGCCTTCCCAGGGGATGTTTTCTACCTTCACAGCCGTTTGCTTGAGCGCTCAGCTAAAGTTTCTGATGAACTTGGTGGTGGATCAATTACTGCCCTACCATTTATCGAGACACAAGCAGGAGATATCTCTGCCTATATCGCAACCAACGTGATTTCAATCACTGATGGACAAATCTTCCTTGGTGATGGTCTCTTCAATGCGGGTATTCGTCCAGCCATCGATGCGGGTTCATCTGTATCTCGTGTAGGTGGTTCTGCACAAATCAAAGCCATGAAAAAGGTTGCTGGTACACTTCGTATCGACCTTGCTTCATACCGTGAGTTGGAAGCCTTCACTAAGTTTGGTTCTGACTTGGATGCGGCAACACAGGCTAAGTTGAACCGTGGACGTCGTACAGTGGAAGTTTTGAAACAACCTGTTCACAAACCATTACCTGTTGAGAAACAAGTAACCATTCTCTATGCTTTGACACATGGTTTCTTGGATACTGTTCCAGTAGATGATATTGTTCGTTTCGAGGAAGAGTTCCATGCCTTCTTTGATGCTCAACATCCAGAGATTTTGGAAACCATTCGTGATACAAAAGACTTGCCAGAAGAAGCAGTCTTGGATGCTGCGATTACAGAGTTTCTCAATCAAACCAGCTTCCAATAAGAATAGAGGTGTCAGATGGCAGTATCTCTAAATGATATTAAAACAAAAATCGCCTCAACAAAAAATACGAGTCAAATCACTAATGCCATGCAGATGGTATCAGCTGCTAAGCTAGGGCGTTCTGAAGAAGCTGCTCGCAACTTCCAAGTTTATGCTCAGAAAGTTCGTAAACTTTTGACGGATATTCTTCATGGGAATGGAGCTGGCAGTTCAACCAATCCGATGTTGATTAGTCGTCCAGTTAAGAAGACAGGCTATATCGTCATTACTTCAGACCGAGGTTTGGTTGGAGGTTATAATTCTTCTATTCTGAAAGCCGTTATGGAGCTGAAAGAAGAATACCATCCAGACGGTAAAGGTTTTGAAATGATCTGTATTGGTGGAATGGGAGCTGATTTCTTTAAAGCTCGTGGTATTCAACCACTTTATGAACTACGTGGCTTGGCAGATCAACCAAGCTTTGATGAAGTTCGTAAGATTATTTCAAAAACTGTTGAAATGTACCAAAATGAACTTTTTGATGAACTCTATGTCTGCTATAACCACCATGTCAATACGCTAACCAGTCAAATGCGTGTGGAACAAATGCTTCCAATTGTTGACTTGGATCCAAATGAAGCAGATGATAGTTACAGCTTGACCTTTGAATTGGAAACTAGCCGAGAAGAAATTTTGGAGCAGTTGTTGCCTCAATTTGCAGAAAGTATGATTTACGGTGCTATTATCGATGCTAAGACAGCTGAAAATGCTGCGGGTATGACAGCCATGCAAACAGCGACAGATAATGCTAAGAAAGTCATTAATGATTTGACAATTCAGTATAACCGTGCCAGACAGGCGGCGATTACACAAGAAATTACAGAAATCGTAGCAGGAGCTAGTGCCTTAGAATAGGCACTAGTCCAGCTCGTATGAAAATGAACTTAGGACCTAGTTAAGCTAGGGACCGACAGTATCTTATATAGAATAGGAGAAGGAGATGAGTTCAGGTAAAATTGCTCAGGTTATCGGTCCCGTTGTAGACGTCTTGTTTGCAGCAGGGGAAAAACTTCCTGAGATTAACAATGCACTTGTCGTCTACAAAAATGACGAAAGAAAAACAAAAATCGTCCTTGAAGTAGCCTTGGAGTTGGGAGATGGTATGGTCCGTACTATCGCCATGGAATCAACAGATGGTTTGACTCGTGGAATGGAAGTATTGGACACAGGTCGTCCAATCTCTGTACCAGTAGGTAAAGAAACTTTGGGACGTGTCTTCAATGTTTTGGGAGATACCATTGACTTGGAAGCTCCTTTTACAGAAGATGCAGAGCGTCAGCCAATTCATAAAAAAGCTCCAACTTTTGATGAGTTGTCTACCTCTTCTGAAATCCTTGAAACAGGGATTAAGGTTATCGACCTTCTTGCCCCTTACCTTAAAGGTGGTAAGGTTGGACTTTTCGGTGGTGCCGGAGTTGGTAAAACTGTCTTGATTCAAGAATTGATTCACAACATTGCCCAAGAACACGGTGGTATTTCAGTATTTACCGGTGTTGGGGAACGTACTCGTGAGGGTAATGACCTTTACTGGGAAATGAAAGAATCAGGCGTTATCGAGAAAACAGCCATGGTATTTGGTCAGATGAATGAGCCACCAGGAGCACGTATGCGTGTTGCCCTTACTGGTTTGACAATTGCTGAATACTTCCGTGATGTAGAAGGCCAAGACGTGCTTCTCTTTATCGATAATATCTTCCGTTTCACTCAGGCTGGTTCAGAAGTATCTGCCCTTTTGGGTCGTATGCCATCAGCCGTTGGTTACCAACCAACACTTGCTACGGAAATGGGTCAATTGCAAGAGCGTATTACATCAACTAAAAAGGGTTCTGTAACCTCTATCCAGGCTATCTATGTGCCAGCGGATGACTATACTGACCCAGCGCCAGCAACAGCCTTCGCTCACTTGGACTCAACAACTAACTTGGAACGTAAGTTGGTACAATTGGGTATCTACCCAGCCGTTGACCCACTTGCTTCAAGCTCACGTGCCTTGGCACCTGAAATTGTTGGAGAAGAGCACTATGCAGTTGCTGCTGAAGTAAAACGTGTTCTTCAACGTTACCATGAATTGCAAGATATTATTGCTATCCTTGGTATGGATGAGCTTTCTGATGAAGAAAAGACCTTGGTTGCTCGTGCTCGTCGTATCCAGTTCTTCTTGTCACAAAACTTCAACGTTGCTGAACAATTTACTGGTCAACCAGGTTCTTATGTTCCAGTTGCTGAAACTGTTCGTGGCTTTAAGGAAATCCTTGATGGTAAACACGACCACTTGCCAGAAGATGCCTTCCGTGGTGTAGGTTCTATCGAAGATGTGATTGCAAAAGCTGAAAAAATGGGATTTTAAGAGGTGATCTATGGCTCAGTTAACTGTCCAGATCGTGACACCAGATGGTCTCGTCTATGATCACCATGCCAGCTTTGTATCAGTTCGAACTCTGGATGGTGAGATGGGAATCTTGCCACGACATGAAAATATGATTGCAGTTTTAGCAGTTGATGAGGTTAAGGTTAAACGTGTAGATGATGAAAATCACGTGAACTGGATTGCAGTGAACGGAGGCGTTATCGAAGTTGCCAATGGCGTTGCCACAATTGTTGCTGACTCTGCAGAACGTGCTCGTGATATCGACGTTAGTCGTGCAGAACGTGCCAAACTTCGAGCAGAGCGTGAAATTGAAGAAGCACAAGACAAACACTTGATTGACCAAGAACGTCGTGCGAAGATTGCACTGCAACGTGCCATTAACCGTATTAATGTCGGAAATAGACTATAAGAAAAAAATGAACTTGAGTTACCAAGTTCATTTTTTATGTTTTCTTAAGGGGCAAAACTGATGCAGACTGCTTCTGGGACATGGAAGTCATTAGAAAGTTCTGCTAGACGTCCAGTTTCAGAGTTGCGTTTAAAGACGGTTGCATTGTCAGAGTCTTGATGGACAGCAATGACAAATTCTTGGTCTGGTGTCAAATCAAAATCACGTGGAGTCTGACCATGTGTCGGAACGATTTCTAACAACTCTAAGCTACCGTCCGCAAGAATTGTATATACTGCGATAGAATCATGACCCCGGTTAGAGGCGTAGAGGTATTTACCATCTTTAGAGAGACGAATAGCAGCAGTACCATTAAAGCCTTCATAACCGTCTGGTAGAGTTGAAATGACTTGCATGCGTTCAAATTCGCCAACACCATCGTAGATTAGAACCTCGATAGTGCTATTGAGTTCACAAATGAGATAAGCGATTTTATAATGGTTATGGAAAATAATATGGCGTGAGCCTGCTCCTGGCTGGCTATGATAGGTATAGAGCTTAGATAATTTTCCTTCTGAATCAAGATCATAAGTAATTACTTGGTCAGTACCCAAGTCGCAGGTCACTAGATAGTGGTCAGGTGTTAAATCTGAATAGTGAACATGTGGAGAAGCTTGATTTTCATGTGGACCTTGGCCGCTGTGTTGATCCACATCACTAAGTAGAAGACGACCATCTTCCTGGCGTTTATAAACAAGTACCTGTCCTTTATGGTAGTTGGCAGCATATACCAAATCACGCTTTTCATCCACGGCAACATAACAGTGGGGAGCTCCTTCTTCAACGACATGATTTAATAAGGTACCATTAGTTTGATAGGCTGCAATTCCACCCTTATCGTCTTGACTACCAACAGTGTATAAATGTTGATGCTGGTCAAAGGCAAGGTAGGTTGGACTTGGCTCAGTAGCAAAAAGTTCTAGATTTGAAAGCTGACCAGTTTCTGTATCAAAGTCTGCCTTGTAAATCCCTTGGGAAGTCCGACGTGTATAAGTTCCAAAATAAACAGTTTCTTTCATAACTTTACCTCTAAAATAAAGATATGACTATTATATCACAAAAATGCTAGTATGAAGAAATCAACCTTGGCAAGAGCTTTACCTAATTCTTTTGATGATAATATTAGAAATTTTTCATTGATTTACTTAATAAAAGTGCTATAATAATCTTATACAAATTGCAAAGGAGTTTGTTTATGAAAAAACGTGTTTTCTTAGCATCAGGAGTTGCTGTACTCTCGGCAGCTGTCCTAGCAGCGTGTTCATCTGGTAGTGCTAATAAAGAAGCAAATAAACCAGTTACTTATGCCTATGTATTTTCATCAGATCCTTCGACTCTGGATTATACAGTTTCTGGAAATGTCAGCACTAAACAGGTCACAGGGAACGTTATTGACGGTTTGCTTGAAAATGACCAATATGGGAATCTAGTACCATCAGTTGCAGAAGATTGGACTGTTTCCAAAGATGGTTTGACCTATACCTATAAAATACGTCAGGGTGTCAAATGGTATACCAATGAGGGGGAAGAGTATGGTGAAGTCAAGGCTCAAGACTTTGTAACTGGTTTAAAACACGCAGCTGACAAGAAATCAGAAGCACTTTATCTTGTACAGGATTCTATCAAAGGATTGGATGACTATGTAAATGGGAAAACAACGGATTTTTCTACTGTTGGTGTAAAAGCAACAGACGATTATACTGTAGTCTATACTTTAAACCATCCAGAATCTTTCTGGAATTCGAAGACAACAATGGGAGTCCTTGCACCAGTCAATGAAGACTTTTTAGCTTCTAAAGGAGATGACTTTGGTAAACCAACTGATGTAACGAGCATTCTATACAATGGGCCTTATCTCCTCAAAGGTCTTACATCTAAGTCTTCTATCGAAATGACCAAAAATCAAAACTACTGGGATAAACAAAATGTCTTTATTGATGATATCAAGTTATCCTTCTTTGATGGTCAAGATGCAGACTCTCTAGGTCGCGGTTTTGATGAGGGACACTATCCAGCTGCACCACTCTTTAAAAACTCTGCTAACTATGAACGTCTAAAAGAAAAATACAAGGATAATATTGTGTATGGTCAACAGCGTGGAGGAGTTTTTTATATCTCAACCAATATCGACCGTGTAAATTACAATCACACTGCTAAAACAAGTGATGCAGAAAAATCATCTACTAAGAAAGCACTTTTAAACAAAGATTTCCGTCAAGCCTTGGCTTTTGCGGTAGATCGTAAAGCAGGGATCTCTCAAGTATTTGGTGATGAAGTAGGACCTCGTAAGTTACGGACAAGTTTCACTCCTCCAACATTTGTTCAAGTAGGAGATCAAACATTTGGTCAAGTTACTAAGACAGAATTGGATAAATTAGATAATGTCTGGAAAGATGTCAGTCTTGATGATGCCCAAGATTCACTTCATAATGTAGACAAGGCTAAAGCTAAGTTTGAAGCTGCTAAAAAAACTCTCCAAGCTGATGGAGTACAGTTCCCGATTCATTTAGATTTGCCAATTTCTTCATCAAATCCAGATTTTATTCGTCAGGTTCAGTCTTATAAACAATCCATTGAGGAAGCCTTAGGCTCTGACAATGTAGTTGTTGATATTCAACAAGTTTCTAATGACGAATTGGGAAGTATGACTACTCTAGCTACTTCCAATGCAAATACTGACTGGGATATTAATGCAGTCAGTGGTTGGACTCCAGACTTTGCTGATCCATCAACTTATCTAGATGTATTTGATCCAACTTCAGGTCCAAGTCTCCTCAGTGCTCTTGGTGTGGCACCAGGAACAGACAATCCAGTTATTAAAACAGTTGGATTGGATAAATACAAAGAACTGATTGATGATGCAAATAGTGAGAAAACAGACCTTCAAAAACGTTATTCCAAATATTCTAAGGCCCAAGCTTGGTTGTCAGATAGTGCACTTGTTATTCCAGTATACTCTGATGGTGCTCAAATGCTAGTGACGAAAATGGTTCCTGGCAGTGGTGCCGGTGGCTGGGTAGGTGACAAGACTAGTGAAAATAGCTACAAGTATCTGAAAATCCAAGATAAGATTGTCACTACTAAAGAAATGGATGAGTTCCGCAAGAAATTTGCTGATGAAAAAGCCAAATCAAACGCTGATTATCAGAAGAACTTAGACCGTCATATTCAAGAATAATTGAATCTCCTCTTTTGAGGGGATTTTTGTTTAAACTTTATGTAAGCACTTTAAAAAAGAGTTATTTTTATTTGAAAATGATATAATGGAAGGACAAAAGAAAGGAAGTATTTATGGAGCAAAAAGAGAAACATTTTAGCCTATCTTGGTTTTTCAAGTGGTTTTTGGATAACAAGGCAATTACGGTATTCTTAGTAACCTTGTTATTGGGACTGAATCTTTTTATTTTAAGTAAGATTAGTTTTCTATTTTCACCGGTTTTAGACTTTTTGACTGTCGTGATGTTGCCAGTGATCTTATCTGGTTTGCTATATTATTTATTGAATCCTATTGTTGATTGGTTGGAGAAGCATAAGGTTAAACGTGTTATAGCGATTAGTATTGTCTTTGTGATTATCGCCCTCTTTATCATTTGGGGCTTGGCAGTGGCTATTCCAAATCTGCAGCGTCAGGTCTTAACATTTGCAAGAAATGTACCAATCTATCTCGAAGATGCAGACAGAGTTATTAATGATTTGGTCACTAAGCGTTTACCAGATGATTTCAGGCCTCAGTTAGAGCAAGTTTTGACAAACTTCTCAAGTCAGGCTACAGTTTGGGCAAGTAAAGTTTCTTCTCAGGCAGTCAACTGGGTGAGCGCCTTTATTAGCGGGGCTTCTCAAGTGATTGTTGCCTTGATTATCGTTCCTTTCATGCTCTTTTATCTCTTACGTGATGGAAAAGGACTACGTCACTATTTGACCCAATTCATGCCAACGAAATTGAAAGAACCTGTTGGACAAGTTTTATCAGATGTGAATCAACAGTTGTCCAACTATGTTCGAGGGCAAGTAACAGTAGCTATTATTGTTGCGGTAATGTTTATGATTTTCTTCAAGATCATTGGTCTACGCTATGCAGTTACGTTGGGTGTTACTGCTGGTATTTTAAATCTGGTTCCTTATTTGGGTAGCTTCTTAGCCATGCTTCCTGCCCTAGTATTGGGCTTGATTGCTGGGCCAGTCATGCTTTTAAAAGTAGTGATTGTCTTTATTGTAGAACAAACTATTGAAGGCCGTTTTGTCTCTCCATTGATTTTGGGAAGTCAATTAAACATCCATCCTATTAATGTTCTCTTTGTTTTGTTAACTTCAGGATCCATGTTTGGTATCTGGGGAGTTTTACTTGGTATTCCGGTTTATGCTTCTGCTAAAGTTGTCATTTCAGCCATTTTCGAATGGTACAAGGTAGTCAGTGGCCTATATGAAGAAGAGGGCGAGGAAGTCAAGAGTGAACAATAGTCAACAGATGTTACATGCTTTGGAAGAGCAAGATTTAGCCAAGGCAGAGCACTATTTCGCCGAAGCTTTAGAAAATGATCCAAGTGACCTTCTGTATGAGTTAGCAACTTATCTTGAAGGAATTGGTTTCTATCCTCAGGCCAAGGAAATTTACCTGAAAATCGTAGAGGATTTCCCAGAGCTTCATCTTAATCTAGCAACAATCGCTAGCGAGGATGGTCAAATCGAAGAAGCCTTTGCTTATCTTGAGGAAATCCAAGCTGACAGTGACTGGTATGTCTCGGCTTTGCTTCTTAAGGCAGATCTTTACCAGTTGGAAGGTTTGACAGATGTGGCGCGTGAGAAACTGCTGGAGGCTTTGACCTACTCAGAGGATCCTCTCTTAATATTTGGCTTGGCAGAGTTGGATAGTGAGTTGGAAAATTACCAAGAAGCTATTCAAGGCTATGCCCAGTTAGATAATCGCTCAATTTATGAGCAAACAGGCATTTCTACCTATCAACGAATTGGCTTTGCCTATGCTCAGTTAGGGAAATTTGAAACGGCTACAGAGTTTTTGGAAAAAGCCCTGGAGTTAGAATACGATGACCTAACAGCTTTTGAGCTGGCCAGCCTTTACTTTGATCAAGAAGAATACCAAAAAGCTGTCCTCTATTTTAAGCAGATCGATACCATTTCTCCTGACTTTGAAGGCTATGAGTATGGGTACAGTCAGGCCTTACATAAGGAACACCAAGTTCAAGAAGCCCTGCGTATCGCTAAGCAAGGATTAGAGAAAAATCCCTTTGAAACTCGTCTCTTGCTGGCTGCTTCACAATTTTCTTATGAATTGCATGATGCTAGTGATGCAGAGAACTACCTCCTTACTGCTAAAGAAGATGCTGAGGATACGGAAGAAATCTTACTCCGTCTAGCTACTATTTATCTGGAGCAGGAGCGTTATGAGGATATTCTAGACTTGCAGAGCGAAGAGCCAGAAAATCTCTTGACCAAGTGGATGATTGCTCGTTCCTATCAAGAAATGGACGATTTGGATACTGCCTATGAGCTTTACCAAGAATTAGTAGGGGATTTGAAGGACAATCCAGAGTTTCTGGAACACTATATCTATCTTTTGCGTGAATTAGGTTACTTTGAGGAAGCAAAAGTCAATGCACAAACTTATTTAAAACTGGTTCCAGATGATGTGCAAATGCAAGACTTATTTGAGAGATTATAAGAATATATTTTTAAAACTGTATCTTATCATTTTTGATAGATATAGTTTTTCGTTTTAAAGAGAATTTTTTTACAAAAATTATTGGTTATTTTGTTTATTTATGCTATAATAGGAACAATTATTTTTAGGAGGTGCAGTATGTCTTATTTGTTTGAGATATTACCGAGTTTATTGAGCGGTGCAAGCATGACTTTGCAGGTTTTTGCACTGGTCTTGATTTTTTCTATTCCCTTGGGCGTTTTGATTGCCTTTGCCTTGCAAGTCCATTGGAAGCCCCTCCATCATTTGATTAATATTTATATTTGGATTATGCGAGGCACACCCTTGCTCTTGCAATTAATCTTTATCTATTATGTGCTGCCAAGTATTGGGATTCGTTTGGACCGTCTTCCTGCGGCTATCATTGCCTTTGTGTTGAATTATGCGGCTTACTTTGCTGAAATCTTCCGTGGAGGGATTGATACCATTCCTAACGGTCAATATGAGGCTGCTAAGGTCTTGAAATTCAGTCCTTTTGACACAGTACGCTATATTATCTTGCCCCAAGTGACCAAGATTGTTCTTCCTAGCGTATTTAACGAAGTCATGAGTTTGGTCAAGGATACTTCTCTGGTCTATGCTCTAGGTATTTCAGACCTTATCTTGGCGAGTCGAACAGCTGCAAACCGTGATGCTAGTCTGGTTCCAATGTTCTTAGCAGGAGCCATTTACTTGATTTTGATTGGGATTGTGACCATTCTTGCCAAAAAAGTTGAGAAGAAGTACAGTTACTATAGATAGGAGGCTGCCATGTTAGAATTACGAAATATCAATAAAGTCTTTGGTGAAAAGCAAATTTTATCCAATTTCAGTCTAAAAATTCCTGAAAAGCAAATCCTAGCTATCGTTGGGCCTTCTGGTGGAGGTAAGACAACCCTCTTACGTATGCTTGCGGGTCTTGAAACCATTGATTCAGGGCAAATCTTTTATAATGGAGAATCTTTAGAACTGGATGAACTAGAGAAGCGGAATTTACTGGGATTTGTATTCCAAGATTTTCAACTTTTTCCTCATTTATCCGTTCTAGACAATTTGACCTTATCGCCCGTAAAAACCATGAGAATGAAGCAAGAAGAGACTGAGAAGAAGGCGCGAGGGCTTTTGGAACAATTAGGACTGGCTGGTCATGCAGACGCCTATCCTTTCTCACTATCTGGTGGTCAAAAGCAGCGGGTAGCCTTAGCGCGTGCTATGATGATTGACCCAGAAATCATTGGCTACGATGAACCAACTTCTGCACTTGATCCAGAATTGCGCTTGGAAGTGGAAAAACTGATCTTGCAAAATAGGGAACTTGGCATGACGCAGATTGTGGTTACCCACGATTTACAGTTCGCTGAAAATATCGCAGATCAGATTCTCAAGGTTGAGCCCAAGTAGGAGGTGCCAATGACTAATAAGAAAATTGCTTTAGTATTGGTTTCTCTCCTGACTCTTTTTTTAACAGCTTGTACTCAGAAGGCTAGTGATCCAAAGCAGGATAACTGGGATAAATATCAAGAGCAGGGGACCATTACTATTGGTTTTGACAATACCTTTGTACCCATGGGTTTTGAAGAAAAGAATGGCCAATATACAGGCTTTGATATTGACTTAGCACAAGCTGTCTCTGAAAAATTAGGTTTTAAGGTTCAATTTCAACCCATTGACTGGGATATGAAGGAGACGGAACTGCAAAATGGAACCATTGATGCCATCTGGAATGGCTATTCTGCCACTGATGAACGCCGAGAGAAAGTTGCCTTTAGCATTCCATATATGGAAAATCAGCAAGTTCTGGTTACGAAGAAAAGCCAGCAGATTCGTTCAGTAGAGGATATGAAGGATAAGACCTTGGGAGCCCAAGCAGGTTCCTCTGGTTATTTAGACTTTGAAGCCCAGCCAGATTTACTGAAAAATCGTGTCAAAGATCAGAAGGCTAATCAGTACCAGAGTTTTAATGAGGCCTTGATTGACTTGAAAAATGATCGGATTGATGCCTTGTTGATTGACCGAGTGTATGCTAATTACTATCTCCAGTCTGAGGGGATATTAAATGACTACAATGTCTTTTCAGCAGGATTTGAAAGTGAATCCTTTGCGGTCGGAGTTAGACCAGCTGATAAAAGATTATTAACAGCATTAAACCAGGCCTTTATCGAACTATACCAAGAAGGAAAGTTCCAGGAAATCAGCCAAAAATGGTTTGGAGAAGATGTGGCAACAAAAGAAGTGAAAGAAGGAATCTAAATGACGGTTTCTTCTTTTTATTTATAATATAAGAGTAAGATATCGCTTGACAGATTGATTATTGTTCGATAATATATTAAGTGGAAATATAACATATCACTATATTTATTTGTGGTTTAAAGTTATTTTTTACATCAAAGTATCATATATTAACAATTCATGTTATGTTGGAGGAATCTATTTATGTTTAATTCTAAAGGACGATATGTTCGTCAATCGCAGGTGGAGAAATTCATACGTTACAGTATTCGTAAGGTCAGCTTCGGTGCGGCTAGTGTGGCTGTAGCTACTGGACTGTTTTTCCTTGGTGGAGGAAGCGTCCAAGCGGCTGAACAACTAACTAACCCAGAACCTACAGAAGTTCAAAAATCTCAAAATCTAAATGATAAGTCTTCGGAAACCTCTAAGGAAGTTACTGGACAAGGATCTGTTACTGCTAAAGAGACCGATGGACAAAATAATACTTCTCTAAAAGAGTCTACTACTGACAAACAAGCCAGTGAAGCTGAAACTCCAAATCTAGTGACGGAAAAAGTTGCTATTAATACAGCATCGTTAGAAGATTTAGTTGCTAAAGCTGAAAGTAGATTGAGTCAATTAACTGAAGGAAAGAAAACAAAATCAGTCATTGATGATGCTAAAAATTTGGTTCATAAAGCAAAAGAGCTTTTAAATGATGATACAAAAACACAGTCAAACGTTGATGCACTTGCTAAACAACTTTCAAGTAGCCTTATCATTTTAAACAGTATCAATTCAGAAGCAACTGAAGAAGAAAAAGTAAATAAAAACCAAGATCCACGAAACGGAAAAGAAATTCCAGGAAAAGGGGAGAGTGGGTTTAGAACTGACTCATCTAACAACGATGCAGCAACTACTTCTACAACAACTACAGGAACTAGTGATACAATCACACCAACAAATCCAGCGCAACCAACTGCGAAAAATATTATCGGAAGCACAAGTACAGTATCACGAGAAAACTTTACTGGTTGGGATACCTATACAATGCCGTTCGGAAGTCGCCATCCAGGTCAAGGTGATTTAGGTGTTAATACTCCAGAGAAAATAGCAGATGCTGCTGACTTAGAGTTTAGAGTGTTCTCTGATCAAAGAGCTGGTACAAGACCTAGTCCTGGACCATCTAACTATACTTATGATGGTAAAGAGAGTGATGTAAAGGCTCGTATTGACTATGGATTGAAACTTCCTGCTGAAGAAGTCCAAAAAATTATAGAAGAAGCTCCACTATGGCGTGGAAAGCTAAGATATAATGGAACTAGTATTTCAAGTCAAATCCCAGCAACTTACTATGGAAATGGACCTTATGAATATCTGCTTTCTAGTATCTATAAACTTGGATATGAACAAGGTATTGATAAAGTATACATTAAAGATGTAAGTAAACGTATTGAAGTAACAGAAGCTGCTAAAAAGGCTGGTTGGACTGTTTCAGATTTCAATGTGTCCAATTTCCCGAATGGTTTATTTTATGACAAAGCAACAGATAGTGTGCAAGGGGTTGTAACACATAGAAGTCCATTTAACTATCAACAAGTAAAAGCTCGAGTAACGTTTAAAAATACTATTACTGGAAAAAGTGTTACGATTCCACTAGATGATCATAGATTTGGTGGAACAGCATGGAAAGATGGAACACCACCAACACTAGAAATTAACGATACTGTTAAAGAAGGGAAAGTTGGAGAAGCACTAACTGTTCCAGTAGAATATAGAGATGCTGGAGCTTCGCATGCTGGGGTACCAAATGATAGAAGAGTTTCTTATACTTTAACGAATGAAAATGGAACCCCAATTGGACGTACAACTACAATTACAGAAACTGTAGGACGTGCTATTCTGGGTGTTTCTGGAGCGAAGATTACAGGAACGACAGGTACTGGTGCTGCTACTCCTACAGAATTAACAGGAAATGAGACAAAAATTCCAGGTGTAGGTTTTACAATTGCATCAGCTGATATGACTGAGAATAATCCGAATGGATTCAAAGGAACACCAACTGAAGCTGGGATTTACAGAGTTTCAATTTATGCAAGAGATTATCAAGAGACAAATGCTAATGAGGCATACGCACACGCAACCTTTAAAATTGCACCTGAAGTGACAATAAAAAATATTCATGCTTACGATACAGAAGTTCCGATTACAATTTCTAAAGGGGCTTCAGAAGCGACAATTACATTACCAGATGGAACAAATACAAAAATTGTTGCTAAAGATGGTAAATGGATTGTATCAGAAACAACAAATACTGCTGTAAATGTCAATGATGAAATTGGTACAGTTGGTGAAACTTTCAATCTAAAAGTTCTTCCAACAGCAACAGCAAATGCCGCAACAGATACGATTAACGTAACTGCAAATAGTGAAAATATTACAGCAACGTTTACACGAGCCGAAGTAACATTAAAAACGCAACTAGGAGAAAATGTAGCAGCAACATTCAATAAAACTAGTGGTCGTTGGGAATTATCTGGTGAGACTGCTGAGAAGAAAACTCCTAACAGTGACGGTACAACAACATGGTTAAAACGTGACCTATATGTTGATGTGAATAAAGATGGAGAAACAATCTTTAATGTTTACGAATATACTCGTACATTAAACGCAGAAGGAAAAGTTACAGCCGTTAATAATGTATCTCGTACATTAACGACGTATAAAAAAGAAAATACGGCGAACAGTTCAGCAGATTCAGCAACTGATACTAATAAAGGAATGGTTGTAACTGTAAAATATGATAAAGGATTAAATAAATGGTCTGCTGATGATAACTCTACTGTAACAGCTACAAAAACTGGAGATAAGTGGACGATTTCAACTACATCAGGATTTAAAGGAACAGTTGATGCAGTAGAAACAGCAAGTTCTTCAGATAAAGCGTCTATATTAAATGATGCTCCGTCTATTAGCTCAAGTTTATATACTACTGTAAAAGGTGCTACAGTAGATTTAGTAAAACAAAAATCAGCTGCAGTAACAATTACAGATACAGAAGATGATGCGACAAGTGCTCCAAATAAAAAGGAAACAACAGTTACAAAAGTAACGTTAACATCTCCTTCAGGAACAGTAACAGAATATAGCAGTGCAGCAGAAGCAGCAACTGTTAAATTATCAGAAGTAGGTACTTACACAGTTAAAGTTGAAGTAAAAGATAGTAACGGAAATATCGTTACTGCAGATACTGAAACGGATACTGGAACAAATAAAGGTGCCGAAACTGCAGTGAATTCAACTACTTATACAATTACGGTGAAAGATCAAGAAACGAATAAATTGTATACAGTTGAAGATGATACTGTAACAAATGATCAGTTGAAAGAAAAAGTAAACCCTACAGCTGTAGACGGTTTTACTGCAACTAAAAATGATATTGCAGATATTCCTATAACAGCTAAAAAAGCTGGTCAAACACTAGAAGTAGCAGCAACAGTAAATTATACAAAAGGAACTGAAACAATTCCTGTAGAAACTAAAGTAGATGTTGTAGTTTTACCAAAAGTAGAACCAACAGGTGTAACAGTTCTTAAAGATAGCACTGGTTTAGATGAAGCAGTTAAAGCGAAAGCAGTAGAAGCAGCAACTGCAGTTCCAACTGATAAATTGCCAGATGGTGTAACTGTAAGAGTTAAAGAAGTTAAAGCAGGAACAGTACCGGCAACAACAGCAACTGGAGTACAAAAGCCAGCAACAGCAGTTGTAGAGTATGTAAAAGATGGTAAAGTAGTTGCAACTAGAGAAGTAACAGTCCCAGTAACAGTAGTAGGTTCAACAGCTAAGAAATTAGTAGTATTTGAAGGGGACACTGTTACAAAAGATGATGTGAAAGGTGCTGTAACACCAGGTACAGACGGAACAAAAGGTGAACCTGTCATTGCTGAAGATATTACTGCTAAAGCAGGAAATAAAGAAGCGACAATCCCGGTAACATATGATAATTGTAAGTTAACCGAAACTGTGAAAGTTCCAGTAACAGTTTTACCAAAACCAGAAGCAGATGAAATTCTTGTTCCTAAAAATGGTGACAAAGATAAAGCAAAAGAAAAAGTACTTGCTCAAGCTGAAAAAGCGATTGCTGATGGAACATTTACAGGTAAACTACCACAAGGTGCTAGAGTTGAGATTGATAAAACAGCTACAGTAACAGTTCCTGACTTAACAGATGATACTGAAGTGGATGTGACTGTTAAATACATTGTAGATGATGAAGAGAAAACAACAACTGTTAAAGTACCAGTTACAGTAGTTGAAGGTATACCACAAATCGTCCCAGTTGATGAAAACAACAAACAACCAGATCCAGAAAAGAGCATTGATAAAACAGATTATCCAGAAGGATCTACATTTAGATATAAGACTCCAGATGGGCAAACATCTCCAATCGATGTAACAACAACTGGTGATAAGAATGTGATTGTTGAAGTACTTGATCCACAAGGAAATACAATCGTTGAAGTACCAGCAACTGTACGTGTAGTAGATAGTACACCACAATTTGTAGTAGCAAATCCAGCTAAGAAACAACCTGAAGCGAAAGATAGTGTTACACCAGGAGAATATCCAGATGGCACAACATTTGAATACAAAACACCAGTAGATACAACAACTGCAGGTGAAAAAGATGTAACTGTTGTAGCTAAGTTAAATGGTCAACCAATTGCAGAAGTTCATGCGAAAGTAGTAGTTGTAGATCCTAAGACACAATACGTAGTAGCAGATCCAAGCAAACAACAACCGGATGCAGCTAAGAGCATTGATCCAGAACAATACCCAGAAGGAACAACATTTGAGTATAAGACTCCAGTAGATACAACAACACCAGGAGAAAAAGATGTAGTTGTCATTGCAAAAGATGGAAATGATACACTTGTAGAAGTACCAACAAAAGTGAAAGTTGTACAAGGTTACCCACAAATTGTTCCAGTAGATGAAGGTAAGAAACAACCATCACCTGAAGATAGCATTGATTCGAATGATTATCCAGATGATGCAACATTTGAGTATAAAGAAGAAGTAGATACATCTAAACCAGGTGATAAGAAAGTTACCGTTGTTGTGAAACAAGGGGATAAGGTATTAGTTGAAGTGCCATCTACAGTTCGTGTAGTGGAAGGTTATCCTAAATATGTACCAGTAGACCCAGCTAAGAAACAGCCAGATCCAAAAGAAAACATTAATCCAAATGATTTCCCAACTGGAACAACATTTGAATATAAAGATAACACTCCAGTAGATACAACAACTCCGGGCGAAAAAGATGTAACAGTTGTAGCGAAGTTAAACGGACAACCAATTACAGAAATTCCAGCGAAAATTGTTGTTGTAGAATCTAAGACACAATATGTTCCAGTGAATGCTGAAAACGATAAGAGACCAAAACCACAAGATAGCATTACACCGGATGATTATCCAGAAGGATCAACATTTGAGTACAAGACTCCAGAAGGACAAACAACTCCATATGATGGATCAACACCAGGTGAAAAAGACGTTACTGTAGTCGTGAAAGATTCAGATGGAGATACAATTGTAGAAGTACCTGCGAAGATTAAAGTCGTTCAAGGCAAAGAACAATTAACTCCAGTAAATGCTGAAGATAAAGATAAACCTAAAGCTGAAGATAGTATCACACCAAGTGACTATCCAAAAGGTTCAACGTTCGAATACAAAGTTCCAGAAGGACAAACAACTCCATATGATGGAACAACTCCAGGGGATAAACCAGTTACAGTAGTTGTAAAAGATAAAGATGGGAAAGTGTTAGTAGAAGTTCCAGCTACTATTAAAGTAGTTGAAACAAAACCAACACCAATTGAAACACCTGTAACAAATACGCCGTTAAAAGAAGAAGACTATACTAGAGGTCTAAATATTCCAGACGGAGCAACAGCTAAAGTAGGAGAATTACCAGATTTAACAATACCTGGAGAAAAAACTCCTGTAAAAGTAACGATTACATTACCAAATGGTAAATCTTATACTGTAGATATTCCTGTAACAGTCACACCAGTTAAGGAAATCGAAACACCAGTTACAACAGAAAAACTGACTCCAGAGAATGTATTAAAACAAATTAAAGTACCAGAAGGAGCAACAACTAAGGTAGGAGATCTTCCAGACTTAACAACACCAGGTAAGAAAGACCCAGTGAAAGTAACGATTACATTACCAAATGGCAAAGTAGTGACAGTAGACGTACCAGTAACAGTCACACCAGTTAAGGAAATTGAAACACCAGTTACAACAGCTAAATTGACTCCAGAGGATATTTTAAAACAAATTAAAGTGCCAGAAGGAGCAACAACTAAGGTAGGAGATCTTCCAGACTTAACAACACCAGGTAAGAAAGATCCAGTAAAGGTAACAGTAACATTACCAAATGGAAAAGTGATTACAGTAGAAGTACCGGTAAATGTAACACCAATTAAGGAAATCGAAACACCAGTCACAACAGCTAAATTGACTCCAGAGGATATTTTAAAACAAATCAAAGTACCAGAAGGAGCAACAGTTAAAGTAGGAGATCTTCCAGACTTAACAACGCCAGGTAAGAAAGATCCAGTGAAGGTAACAGTAATATTAGCAAATGGTAAAGTAGTGACAGTAGACGTACCAGTAACAGTAACACCAATTAAGGAAATCGAAACACCAGTCACAACAGACAAATTGACTCCAGAAGATATCTTGAAACAAATCAAAGTACCAGAAGGAGCAAGAACTAAGGTAGGAGATCTTCCAGACTTAACAACACCAGGTAAGAAAGATCCAGTTAAAGTAACGGTTGAATTACCAAATGGCAAAGTTATTACAGTAGAAGTCCCAGTGAATGTAACGCCGGTTAAGGAAATCGAAACACCAGTGACGAATACACCTTTAACAAAAGATGATATTTCTAAATATGTTAAAGTTCCAGAAGGTGGAAAAGTAACGAACGTTGAAAACATTCCAGACTTAACAACGCCAGGTAAGAAAGATCCAGTTAAAGTAACGGTAGAACTACCAAATGGCAAAGTAATCACAGTAGAAGTTCCAGTGAATGTAACACCAATTACACCAATTGAAACACCAGTCACAACAGCTAAATTGACTCCAGAGGATATTTTAAAACAAATCAAAGTACCAGATGGAGCAACAACTAAGGTAGAAAACATTCCAGACTTAACAACACCAGGTAAGAAGGATCCTGTAAAAGTAACGATTACATTACCAAACGGTAAAGTTGTGACTGTAGAAATTCCAGTAAATGTTACACCTATTGAAGATATTGTTAAAAAACAAGGAGATCCAATTACTGCTGAGGATGTTGAAAAACACATTCCAAAAGGAGTAAAAATTATCAATATTGGTGATAAACCTACAACAGATATTCCAGGTGAAAGACCAAGTATCCCAGTAGTGATTGAATTACCAAATGGAATTCGCGTAACGATGAACATTCCAGTAATCGTAACACCGAAAGTAACACCTGTAGTAGTTCCAGTAGGGACACCAGTTACGCCAGAAGATGTTAAGAAACACATAGAATTGCCAAAAGGATGGAAAGTAACAAAAGTAGGAGAAATTCCAACAACAACTACACCAGGAACAAAACCAGTCGTTTCAGTAGAGATTGAATTACCAGATGGTCGTAAGATTACTGTCGATGTACCAGTCATCGTTACGCCAACCGTAAGACAAATTGTTGTACCACAAGGAACTCCAATCACACCAGACGATGTGAAAGGGCATATCGATCTTCCAAAAGAACCAGGATGGGAAATTATTGAAGTAGGAGAAATCCCAACAACAATTCCTGCTGGAGTGAAACCAAGCGTTAAAGTGAAGATTAAAGTTCCAACTGGAGAAATTATTGAAGTAGAGGTACCAATTATCGTAACACCGACAGTAACTCCTATTGTAGTGGAAGTTGGAACACCGATTACTGAAGATGAAGTGAAAAAACATGTGGACCTTCCAGAAGGATGGAAGATTACTAAAGTTGGAGAAATTCCAACAACAAATACACCTGGTGACAAACCATCTGTAACAGTAGAATTAGAGTTGCCAGACGGACGTAAAGTGACAGTGGATGTTCCTGTGAAAGTCACTCCTAAATCTAATCATGTTAATAATCAAGGAAATAATGGTAGTTCAGCTACTCATATCGTAACACGTTACCAAGATGGTGATGGTAAAGAAATTTCTCCAGAAGAAAATGGTAGCCATGGACCTAAGACTTTAGAAGGTTATGAATATATTGGTACTAAAACAGATAAAAATGGCAATGTGATTCATACCTATAAGAAAGTAGTTACTCCAACTCGTTCTGAGCAACCTGTTTCGCCAGTTCGTCCTACAGATCCAGAAAAACCAGTAGCTACTCCAACTCAGGTTAGTCGAACAGAATCAAATCAGGCAGTTAGTGAAACAACCGTAGCCAATGACAAGAAGGAATTGCCAAATACTGGTACGGAGGATAAGGCTGGTTTAGCTAGTCTTGGACTTCTTGGAATGTTGAGTGCATTCGGACTGGTAGCTCGTAAGAAAAAAGAAGACTAATACTCTTCGAAAATCTCTTCAAACCACGTCAGCTTCACCTTGCCGTAGATATGCTAGTCTTATCTACAACCTCAAAACTGTGTTTTGAGCAACCTGCGGCTAGCTTCCTAGTTTGCACTTTGATTTTCATTGAGTATAGGAAAGAAATTTCCTTTCTAAAGTCCGATAGAAAAATAGACTGAGGTGAAAACTTCAGTCTATTTCTTTTGGATATGAAAATATCCTCTGGCAAGAACCAGAGGATAAGAGTATTATTTCATTGTTGGGAAGAGCAATACGTCACGGATAGTAGTTGTATCAGTGAGAAGCATGCAGAGACGGTCGATACCAATTCCCAAACCACCTGTTGGTGGCATACCGTATTCAAGAGCTTCAATGTAGTCATAGTCGATGCCTGTCGCTTCATCATCACCAAGTTCTTTGGCTTTAGCTTGGGCTTCGAAACGGCTAAGCTGATCGATTGGGTCGTTGAGCTCAGTAAAGGCATTACCGTACTCCTTAGTCATGATGAAGAGCTCGAAACGGTCAGTAAAGCGTTCGTCCTCAGGATTCTTCTTAGCAAGTGGAGATACAGCTACTGGATGTCCATAGACAAAGGTTGGTTGGATCAAAGTTTCTTCAACAAACTCTTCAAAGAAGGCATTGATAATGTGACCAACTTCAGTGTAGTGTTTCTCAACTGGAACTTTCTTCTCAGCAGCGATAGCTTTGGCTTCCTCGAAAGTCATGTCTTGCCAGAAATCGACACCAGTAATTTCTTTGATAGCATCCACCATATGAACACGTTTAAATGGCTCGTTAATCTTGATTTCAGTACCTTGATAGTTAACTGGACCATCGCCTTTAACTGATTTAGTAGCATGTTGGATAATGCCTTCAGTTAAGTCCATGATGTCTTGGAAGTCTGCATAAGCTTGGTAAACTTCGATAGAAGTGAACTCAGGGTTATGAGTAGCGTCCATTCCTTCGTTACGGAAGATACGGCCAATTTCATAGACGCGTTCCATACCACCGACGATAAGGCGTTTCAAGTGAAGCTCAGTTGCGATACGAAGCACCATATCAATGTTTTGGGCATTGTGGTGGGTGATAAATGGACGAGCAGCAGCACCACCAGCTTCATTGTGAAGAACAGGTGTTTCCACTTCAAGGAAACCTTTTTGATCAAGGTAACGACGGATTTCAGAAATGATTTTTGAACGAGTGACAAAACGCTCGAAGCTTTCACGGTTAGAAATCAAGTCAAGGTAACGTTTACGGTAAATTGTTTCAACGTCTGTCAAACCGTGGAATTTCTCTGGTAGAGGACGAAGAGCCTTAGACAAGTGTGTGATGTGAGTAGCCTTGATAGAGAGTTCTCCCATATCTGTACGCATCACTTCACCTTCGACACCAAGGAAGTCACCAAGGTCTGCTTTTTTGAAGATTTCATAGTTTTCTTCACCGACAGCATCCTTACGAACGTAGATCTGGATTTGACCTTCGCGGTCTTGAAGGTGGGCAAAACCTACTTTACCTTTACCACGTTTAGTTACCAAGCGTCCTGCGATAGTAGCTGTTTCGTTTTTATCGTGTAATTGTTCTTTATCGAGGTCAGCATATTTATCTTTTAATTCTTGAGAGTTAGCAGTACGTTCAAAACGTTTTCCAAAGGGATCGATTCCTTGTTCACGGAGCGCAGCCATTTTTTCACGGCGAACGATCTGCTGGTCATTTAGTTCTTCCATATGTTCTGTTGACATGGGATCCTCCTAGTTTTACTCAAAATTGAATACGATGAGTCATTTTTTGCGATACTCCCATTTTATCATAAATAACCAAGAAATTCACGGATAATCTTTCAAAACTAAAAAGAACTTGACGCTAAAATCAAGTTCTGTTATTGATAGGAAGTATTATTCCAAGTATCGAGAGTAAATGTTTCAAAATCATGGGTTTCTAGAATGGTCAGGCTGGCATTTGCTAGACCGCCATCTTTACGAAGAAGTGGTTCTTTATATCCTAGAAGAGTACGAAGACTGGCAGTAAGATTGGCGCCGTGTCCGACAATCAGAATACGCTCAGCAGGACTATCTTTTAATGATTTGATAAATCGGATGGTCCGTTGTGTTGTGCTATAGAGGGATTCGGCTCCGAACATTTGAGTGTCAAATTGAGCAAGATTAGATCGAAAAGCTTTGATTTGTTGCGGGTAAATAGCTTCCAAGGTTGCGATTTTCAAACCTTCTAACTTCCCCAGCTGCCATTCACGGAGATTAGAAACACTTTCTAAAGGACAGGGTGTCTGGAGTTGACTTTGGATAATCTCGGCAGATTTGACTGCTCGAGGTAAATCACTTGAATAAATCCAATCAAAAGGAATATCCTTGAGATACTGGCCAAGTCGTTTTAGGGTGTCAATGGATTCAGGAAGAAGGGGAGAGTCTCCACTAGCACCTTGAAAGCGTCCTTCTTGGTTCCAGACAGTACGACCGTGGCGGACAAAGTAGAGTTTCATTACTTGCTGTCCTCCAAGATATCTGCAAAGTCAGCTTTTACAAATCTAGCCAAGTCTTGTGGTGCGACGATAATGCTGTGACCGACCTCGCCTGCAGAGACAATCATTTGTTCCAAGTCTAGAGCAATCCTATCGATAAAAATGGGATAATTGTGTTTCTGACGAATTCCGACAGGATTATTGGCTCCATGAATGTAACCAGTTGTTTTTTCCAAGTCCTTTTGTGGAATCATGCTCACTTTTTTATTGCCAGAAATTTTGGCTAGTTTCTTTTCAGACAAGTGTTGGGTGATAGGGACAATTCCGATAATCGGTCCTGTTTTATCTCCCAAAAGCGCCAAGGTTTTGAAAATCTGATCTCGTTCATAACCTTGAGGAAGTTCTCCTTCTAGGGCATTGATTTGAATCCCCTGATGTGGGATACCTGCTTTAGACAGAATTTGTTCTACCAATGTTTTTTTGATTTTAACTTTTTTTGCCATTATTTATACTTATCCTCCAATTGGCTCATCCAAATACCAAGCCAGATTCCAAGTGCAAAGAAGAAGGCGATGATGACATACCCAACAAGAGAAATACCAGTGTATTGGATACTTTCAGCGTTTCCTGCATTTGGAATCAAGATCAAAAGAGTACTTGATAAGACGATTCCGATGATGAAATGATAGACGCGTGAGTGGTAGTTGTTTAAGGCATAATCCATCAATTTTGAAAAAATAACGAGAGTTGCGCCTGCTCCGATTCCAATCGGAAAGAAGGTTCCCAAGAGGTCAAATGTTTTAAAACCAGTCAACATAGGAGCATAGAGACCCAAAATCAAAAGTAGATTTGATGGACTGAGGCCAGGAACTAATACGCCAAGAGCTAGCAGTGCACCAGCTAGGACGAAATTAAGAAAGCTGGCACTTAAGGTTCCAACGACAAAATTTAAGGCATAGAGTCCTAATCCAGAAATGATAAAGGTTATCCAGAACCAAGCCAAATCAATCTTGTCTCGGTCAGATTCTCGAGTTGATTCTTTGAGAAGGCTAGGAACTGTACCAATGATGGCACCCGCAAAGCTCCATAAGACAAAGACCTGATAATTTTCAAGCAGGTATTCAATCGGGTAGGAAAATAAGCCGATTCCCAGAAGCATACCGATGGCAACTGGAATAAAGTACAAAACATTTTCTTTAAAGTCTTTAAAGGGATGAGCCAGAAAACCAATCATTCGTTCATAAATTCCTAAGATTGCTGCTAGAACCCCTCCGGAAATTCCCGGTAAGATAAATCCAAGAGCAATGACAATCCCTTTAATAACACGTGCTAACCATGAGAGCATATTTTTCCTCCAACTATTTCTATTTCAAAAAATCCTTACTATATTGTATCACAATCAAACACAAAAATAAAAAGCAAATGATAAACAAATGCTTTTAAGGTTTTAAAAAGAGTTTTCTAAAGGTTTCTTCTTTGTTCTTTAAGGCAGAGATAACGTTGATATCCAAATCGTGGTCAAAGCCAGCAATTTTTCCTTTAGACGTGTACTGGTGAATGTCGTAATCTAAATCAGTTTTAGGAGTAGCTTCGTAAAATCCTGAGTCAGAACCATAGGAAGGAATCCAAACAGACGTAAACTTATCTGTATCAATACTGTGCTCTTCCATGAAGTAGACCCCAACGTAGATTCCGATATTTTTAGCACCCAGTGATTCAAGCTTTGCTCGGAAGGCTTCAACACCGTCGTTCATATTAGACATGGTTTTTTCTTCCACGTCTAGCCAATAGTAACTTGGACTGTATGGAGAAGAGGCGTTATAGAATACCTCAGCAGCTTTTTCCATCTCCTGGACATTTTTTCCGGCTACATAGGCATAGACAGCAACTGGGACATTTCGTTTTTGAAACTCAGTGATATGGGTTTTAAAGGCCTTATCAACACCATTAACATAGGAAGCATCGTTCTCTTTGGACGTTTGAGCACCACTATGGACGCGAACAATAGCTCCAGAAATGTTTTGGGACAGAGTATCGTAATTGATTTCCTCAGGACGCTGCCAACCAGAAACATCAATTACCGGTTTATCTATATTGTGTAGCGCTTGCGTTTCTACTTGCGCGATATTTGACTTTGTTTTTACAGGATGGTCCTCAAAACGAGGGCGATTCAGGATTAAAATGAAAATCATAATCCCAAAAAAACCAAACATAATAAGCGGATTTATTTTCTTTCTCATACCTCATAATTTTACCTTAAAAATGAGAAAAAATCAAAAAAAATACTTAAAAAATGAGTTAAGAAAGGACTTTAGAGCATTTTTTCATTCAAGAGCGCGGAATGATTTGAAATATGGTATAATAAAAGGGAATTTCTAGAGAAAAGAGAAGATTATGTCAAATTATGCCATTATTTTAGCAGCGGGTAAAGGAACTCGCATGAAATCTGATTTGCCAAAAGTGTTGCACAAGGTTGCGGGTATTTCTATGTTAGAACATGTTTTCCGTAGTGTGGGAGCTATCCAACCTGAAAAGACAGTCACAGTTGTCGGACACAAGGCGGAATTGGTTGAGGAAGTCTTGGCTGGACAGACAGAATTTGTAACTCAATCTGAACAGTTAGGTACCGGTCATGCAGTTATGATGACAGAGCCTATTTTAGAAGGTTTGTCAGGGCACACCTTGGTTATCGCAGGAGACACTCCTTTGATCACAGGTGAAAGCTTGAAAAACTTGATTGATTTTCACGTCAATCATAAAAATGTGGCTACTATCTTGACTGCTGAAACGGATAATCCATTTGGCTATGGACGAATTGTTCGTAATGACAATGCTGAGGTTCTTCGCATTGTTGAGCAAAAGGATGCTACAGATTTTGAAAAGCAAATTAAGGAAATCAACACTGGAACATATGTCTTTGACAACGAACGCTTGTTTGAGGCTTTGAAAAATATCAATACCAACAATGCTCAAGGTGAATACTATATTACAGACGTCATTGGCATTTTCCGTGAAGCTGGTGAAAAAGTTGGTGCTTATACTTTGAAAGATTTTGATGAGAGTCTTGGAGTAAACGACCGTGTGGCTCTTGCGACTGCTGAGTCGGTTATGCGTCGTCGCATCAATCATCAACACATGGTCAATGGGGTTAGCTTTGTCAACCCAGAAGCGACTTATATCGATATTGATGTTGAGATTGCTCCTGAAGTTCAAATCGAAGCCAATGTTACCTTGAAGGGGCAAACGAGAATTGGTGCTGAGACTGTTTTGACAAACGGTACTTATGTAGTGGATAGCACTATCGGAGCAGGAGCTGTTATTACCAACTCTATGATTGAGGAAAGTAGTGTTGCGGACGGTGTGACAGTCGGTCCTTATGCCCATATTCGTCCAGGTTCAAGCCTAGCTACCCAAGTCCACATTGGGAACTTTGTTGAGGTTAAAGGCTCTTCAATCGGTGAGAATACCAAGGCTGGTCATTTGACTTATATCGGAAACTGTGAAGTGGGTAGCCATGTTAACTTTGGTGCTGGAACCATTACAGTTAACTATGACGGCAAAAACAAATACAAGACAGTCATTGGAAACAATGTCTTTGTTGGTTCAAATTCAACCATTATTGCGCCAGTAGAACTTGGTGACAATTCCCTCGTTGGTGCGGGTTCAACTATTACCAAAGACGTTCCAGCGGATGCTATTGCTATTGGTCGTGGACGTCAGGTCAATAAAGACGAATATGCAACTCGCCTTCCTCATCATCCTAAGAATCAGTAGGAGCCTATCATGGAATTTGAAGAAAAAACGCTTAGTCGAAAAGAAATCTATCAAGGACCAATTTTTAAACTGGTTCAAGACCAGGTTGAATTACCAGAAGGTAAGGGAACTGCCCAACGTGATTTGATTTTCCACAATGGAGCTGTCTGCGTTTTAGCCGTAACCGATGAGCAAAAACTCATCTTGGTCAAGCAGTACCGTAAAGCTATCGAGGCAGTCTCTTACGAAATTCCAGCCGGAAAGTTGGAAGTAGGAGAAAATACAGACCCTGTTGCAGCAGCCCTTCGTGAATTAGAGGAAGAAACAGCCTATACAGGGAAATTAGAACTTTTGTATGACTTTTATTCAGCCATTGGCTTTTGTAATGAAAAATTAAAACTATACCTAGCAAGCGATTTGACGAAAGTGGAAAATCCGCGTCCGCAGGATGAAGATGAGACCTTGGAAGTTCTTGAAGTGAGCTTAGAAGAAGCCAAGGAATTGATCCAATCAGGTCATATCTGCGATGCCAAGACAATTATGGCTGTTCAGTATTGGGAATTGCAAAAAAAATAGAGGAGGTCAGTATGGGTAAACCTTTATTAACGGATGAAATGATTGAAAGAGCTAATAGAGGCGAAAAGATTTCAGGTCCTCCTTTGCTAGATGATGAGGAGACAAAAATTTTACCAACCTCTTCTTCCCGTTTTGGTTATGCCAATCCTAAGGATCATGGTTTTAGCCAGGAAACCTTGAAGATTCAGGTCGAACCGTCTATTCATAAAAGCCGTCGCATTGAAAATACCAAGAGAAATGTCTTCAATTCTAAGTTGAATAAAATCTTATTCGCAGTCATCTTTCTCTTGATTTTGCTTGTCTTAGCAATGAAACTTTTGTAATAGAAAAGGAATAGAAATGAAAATAGGAATTATTGCGGCTATGCCAGAAGAACTGGCTTATCTGGTCCAGCATTTAGACAATGCCCAGGAGCAAGTTGTTTTAGGCAATACCTATCACACAGGAACCATTGCTTCTCATAAAGTCGTTCTTGTAGAAAGTGGAATTGGTAAGGTCATGTCTGCTATGAGTGTGGCGATTTTGGCTGATCATTTTCAAGTGGATGCTTTGATTAACACAGGATCAGCTGGGGCAGTAGCAGAGGGTATTGCTGTTGGGGATGTTGTGATTGCTGACAAATTAGCCTATCATGATGTGGATGTTACAGCTTTTGGCTATGCTTATGGACAAATGGCGCAACAACCACTTTATTTCGAATCAGATAAAACCTTTGTTGCTAAAATTCAAGAGAGTTTATCTCAATTGGACCAGAACTGGCATCTTGGTTTGATTGCTACAGGAGATAGTTTTGTTGCAGGAAATGATAAGATAGAAGTGATTAAGTCCCATTTCCCAGAAGTTTTAGCTGTTGAGATGGAGGGGGCAGCTATTGCTCAGGCAGCGCATGCTCTTAATCTTCCAGTCTTAGTCATCCGAGCTATGAGTGATAATGCCAACCATGAAGCAAACATCTCTTTTGATGAGTTTATTATCGAAGCTGGACGTCGCTCTGCTCAAGTCTTGTTAGCCTTTTTGAAGGCCTTAGCTTAAGCGGAAATTTGACAGTTTTTCTAGCTTATGATAAGATTTAAGTAAAGAAAAGCTAGAAAACGTTTCAGAGGATATTATGAGTATTGAAATGACCGTCAGTGAGATTGCAGAGGTCTTAGGATTATCTCGCCAAGCAATCAATAACCGTGTCAAAGAATTACCAGAAGAAGACACAGATAAAAATGACAAAGGGGTAACAGTCGTTACCAGAAGTGGCTTGATTAAGCTAGAAGAAATCTATAAAAAAACGATTTTTGAAGATGAGCCTGTCAGTGAAGATGTCAAGCAACGTGAACTGATGGAGATTCTAGTGGACGAGAAGAATGCAGAAATTCTCCGCCTCTATGAGCAATTAAAATCCAAGGATCGTCAGTTATCAGAAAAAGACGAGCAGATGCGTATCAAAGACCGTCAGATTGCTGAGAAAGACAAACAACTCGATCAGCAGCAGCAATTGACTCTTCAAGCTATGAAGGATCAAGAAAATCTCAAGCTAGAGCTGGACCAAGCAAAAGAAGAAGTCCAATCAACTAAGAAAGGCTTTTTTGCTCGTTTATTTGGAGGATAATCAAGGAGCTGTTTAGGTTAAATGCTAACCTGATGGCTTCTTTTGTTTCTAAATAGTATAGTTGCTCAAGTAATACTCAATGAAAATCAAAGAGCAAACTAGGAAACTAGCCGCAGGCTGCTCAAAGCACTGCTTTGAGGTTGTAGATAAGACTGACGAAGTCAGTTACATATATCTACGGCAAGGCGACGTTGACGTGGTTTGAATTTGATTTTCGAAGAGTATAAAATAACAGTATAGGAGAGGTATAGAATGGAACGATTAGAAGATTACATAGCTTTCGATTTAGAATTTAATCAGCATGAAGGGCAAACACACTTGATTCAAGTATCGGCAGTACGTTTTAGAGATGGTCAGGAAATCGATGCCTATGATTCCTATGTTCATACCAGTGTCCCCTTAAAAAGTTTTATCAATGGTTTGACTGGAATTACAGCTGAGACCTTAAAAGATGCCCCTCCAGTGGAGAAAGTTATAAAAGATTTCCAAGAGTTTGTGGGTTCTTTACCTATGGTTGGCTACAATGCTGCTAAAAGTGATTTGCCTATTTTAGTGGAGCATGGTTTAGACTACAGCCAGCAGTATAAGGTGGACTTGTATGATGAAGCTTTTGAACGCCGTAGTTCGGATTTACATGGTATTGCCAATCTCAAATTGCAAACTGTTGCCTCATTTCTTGGATTTCAAGGTCAGTCTCATAATAGCTTAGAGGATGCTCGTATGACGGCGCGTGTTTACGAGTCCTTTCTAGAGTCAGACCAAGCTAGAGAATTGTTAGGGGCAGAAAGTAGCCTCTCGAATAATCCTTTTGGAGGCTTGGACTTGTCTCAA
Organism: Streptococcus bovismuti; assembly: GCF_042436615.2. Classification (GTDB taxonomy): domain Bacteria; phylum Bacillota; class Bacilli; order Lactobacillales; family Streptococcaceae; genus Streptococcus. The sequence continues at coordinate 56,549 of NZ_JBHMFR020000001.1, forward strand.
TTATTTGACTAGGAGTGCCTATGAAACCTGAAAAACCTAAAAATCTAGGTTTTAAGCAGATATACTTTAATCTAGATAAAATACTTTTTCTATTTTTCTTGACTTTTATGATGATTGAGTTTGTCTGGTTACCGTCAAATTCTTGGATTGCTGGACTTTTGCTCCGTCAGACAGGTTATCTCTTTCTATCCTACAACAATATTTTTGCCATTATAAAGGGTTCGCCATTTATTAGTCTTGCTTTATTTATTTTGGTAATCGTTAATTTATTAATCGCCTATTACCAGATAGGACTTCTCTTTATCGGAGCCCGGCACCTCCTCTATCATGAAAAGAGAACTTTGCTAGAGTACAGTCGTAAGGTCTTTCGCCAAAGTTTCTTGTTTATAAAGCAAGCGACACTTTCCAAGATAGCCTTTATCTTCTTTTATGTCATGATGCTCTTTCCATTGATTCGAAAGATTTTAAAGATTTACTACCTAAATAAAATTGTCATTCCGGACTTTATCGTTGATTATGTGGAAGACAAGTATTGGCTAGTAGGTATAGTGGTTACTATTCTGGCTTTACTTCTATTTTACATTTCAGTGCGTTTCATGTTTGCCCTACCTCAGCTTTTATTTGAGAAGAAAACAGTCAAAGAAGCAGTCAGATACAGTCTAGAGAAGACAAGAAAGCACTCCTGGTTTTATATTTGGAACTTGCTTTGGATTATCGTCAAAACCTACCTATTTTTCATTCTTTTATTGATTCCAATCTTGGCAAGTCAGGCACTGATGGATGGTTTGACCCATAAGGAATCTCTTGTGCTGGGAATTATCAACTTTGTTTTAATCAAGAATTTCCACTATATGGCCTTGACTTACTTTCTCATTAAGTTTGTTTCCTTCTTAACAGGAGAAGAATTAGAAATCACACCAAGGAGAAAGAAAGACCACTGGATGAGATGGGGAGTGATGGGATGTGCTGGTATCTTTTTCGCTCTTGAGGGTTATGTTTATTTAGAAGCTCCGGTTGCTAATAAACCTTTGATTATCTCTCACAGGGGAGTATCTAATAAGAATGGTGTGCAAAATACCGTCCAATCACTAGAAAAAACCGCTCAGTTATCTCCAGACTTCGTTGAGACGGATGTTCAGGAAACAAAAGATGGCCAGTTTATCATGATGCATGATGCCAATATCAAAAATTTGACAGGTGTTAATGCCAATCCTCAGGATCTCACTTTGGAAGAATTAACCAAACTTGATATTTCAGAAAATGGTTATCATAGCAAGGTGTCTAGTTTTGATGATTATCTCAATAAAGCCAATGAATTACATCAAAAACTCCTTATTGAAATTAAAACGAGTCGAAAAGATAGCTCAGATATGATGAAACGGTTTATGGAAAAATATGGAAGTATCATCAAGCAAAATGGTCACCAAATGCAATCCTTGGATTATCATGTGATTGACCAGGTGCTAGCCTACGATTCTCAAATTCCAGTCTATTTCATTCTGCCATATAATAGTATTTTTCCAAGAACCAAGGCTACAGGTTATACTATGGAGTATTCAACTTTGGATGAAAATTTTGTTAACAAGCTTTGGAATACCGATCAGAAATTGTACGTTTGGACTATTAATAGTTCAGAGTCCTTTGATAAATCAGTTCAATTGGGAGCAGATGGCATGATAACAGATGACTTGGAAATGATTCAAGCTCAAGTTACCATTGCCCAAGAAGACCCAGAGTATACTGAATTGCTTTTCAAACAGGCCATGGAATTCTTTAATTTTTAGTAAGCAAAAAGAGGAACAGTTGTTCCTCCCACGATAGGCAAGTATTCTCTTGAATGCTTGTTTTTTAATGCTTAGAATGGCAATTTTCCAGCGAAAGCACCCAGTTTTTTCTTGGTAGTTTCATCGATTTGTTCAAGAGCAGAGTTGATGGCTTGAACGGTCATATCAGAAAGAGTTTCAAGGTCTTCTGGGTCAACGACAGCTGGATTAAAGTCAATGCTGACAACTTTTTTGTCACCTGTTAGGGTCGCTTGAACAAGGTCTTGAGCAGATTTGCCAACAAATTGCATAGCAGCAAGCTCAGCTTGGCTTTGTTCCATTTGTTTTTGAAGTTTTTGTGCTTGGCGCATCATGTTTTGCATATTCATCATAGTGATTTATAGTTTCCTTTTATCTTATTTTCCTTCTTATTTTATCAATTTTGATGTTAAAAGTCTAATCTTTTTCTGAGTGAATTCATTTAGTATCAATAGGGATGTAAAGGGAATAAAAATATAGGATAGATATTCTAAGAGCATAAGAATATTTATCCTATATGTGTTTATGAAATGTTATCAGATATTTTATGAGCTAGTCTAAGGGGTTACTAACACTATTCTACTTTGTAGAAAAATCCGTCAGTGTGGCCATTGATAAGTTGGTGTCCAAACCATAAGCGGTCTTGTGTAATATCAGACGAGTCAGTATAGCCATTATCTGAAGAAGAGGTGACAGACATGGTTATAGGGATTCCTGCTGGTAAAAAGGCAATAGCTGCACCACCAGCACCACCAGCTTTAGGAAGTAAACTTGCTTTAAGATAGCGGTCGGTTTCTTTAGCATGTTCAATTGAAATTTTGGACTTATCACTTACTAAACCATTTTTGTCGAAAGTAAATTCAATACCTGAACGATTCCTCCAAGTTCCTGAGACACTAGAAAAATCCCCATTTTGAATTGCAGAAATATCCATTCCTTTCTTTTCTGAAGGAAGGGAAGATTCTTCATTTATGAGACTTGTGACAGATTTCCAAGAGAAAGACCTTATGTCAAGGGAAGGTGGTTTTGTCCCCAGTCCCTCTTCTGTATCTGATTCGCTAACTAACTCTAACTGTGTTCTATCCTGATTCAACTTGTATAGTTTAAGTTGGATTTGATTAGTAGATACTCGGGTAGATAATTGGAAATAGCCGTTTTCTAAAGGATTAAAATGAACGCGTTCTCCAATAAAGTCCAGATTATTTTCTGCATTGGTCAGTCGAATAACTTCACCATTTTTAAGAGTTCGAATATCTAATAAATCGTAATAGTTAGAATACGTTTTTAGAGCAATCAAAAGTTCGTCCGTACCGTCTTGGTCTAAATCATACAAGCTATACTGTAATCCAGAATATTCGTTAGGATAAGTATTTTTTAAGTTTGCTTTTGAATTGACCTCTGTATGTGAAGCTGGTGAACCATCTAGTACTTTTGCATATTCTTTAAGGACAGTATTGTATAGGGTGTAGTCAGTTTTCTTCTCTTCCGATGTGGAAGTAGATGAACTGCTACTAGAAGTAGTTACTTCAGAACTTGCTGAGGGAGTGTTTTCACTCTGATGTTGGCAAGCTGTTAGAAGAGAGATAGTTAAAATACTGGCACTGAATAGAAATAATTTTTTCATATGTTTAATCTTGCAATTCTAAACCTTGAGCATCTTGGTGCCATTTGCTACCAGTTTTGGACGTTAAAACTTGAATAGTAATTATAATATTCCAAATTGCATTTGCTAGTAAAACAAATGGCAATAAAATAGGAATGATAGCTAGCAGAGTTATGCCGATACGCTTGTATCCTTGTTTGGAATTTCCGATGTAAAAATCGTATCCACCAAGTGCTCCTAAAAATAGGGCAAATAAGGCTGCGGCCAGTTTAGATTTATCACTCACTCCATTTGAATGTTGGCTAGAGCTAGCTGGAGATGTGTTATCTATTTTTGAAACAATATACTCATCACCGTTTTGATAAAATTCTACGTAATCACCTACTTGTGGTTCAAAACCAAAACTTTTTCTTGAAATTGCAGTAAATTGGCCATTATCACCTTTTCCAACATAAACTGTTTCATCTTCAATTTTTATAACTTTGTTCATATAATTGTCTCCTTAATCTATTTCTATTGTATGTTAGACCCACTCACCGTTGTAATTGACACGGTAGCCATCAGGTGTTGTCGTATTGATTGCTAGTGCACCAGAGCTATAAGCATAGTACCATTTACCAGATACCTTCATCCAGCCAGTTTTCATAGCGCCTGAGTCTTGAAGATAGTACCAGTTACCGTTATTTTTTAGCCAACCAGTCTTCATAGCACCTGAACCGTCAAGATAGTACCAGCTGCCGTCTTTTACCCATCCTGTTTGCATCCAACCAGAATAGTCAAAGCGATACCAAACGCCATTGATTTTTTCCCAGCCATTAGTTTTGTAAGAGCCGTCGGCATGTTTATACCACCAGCGAGACCCAGATTGTAGCCAACTACCTGAGATATTAGAATTCGAACCTGATTGAGTTGTTGTGTTAGTATTTGAATTTGTAGAAGGATTTCCGATTGTAACCTCTTTGCTAGCTTTAAAGACACGTTTTCTTGTATCAGTTAAGTCATCGTAAGGCGAACCAGCTTCTCCAGACATCTCCAAAATATATGTTCCATCTGGAAATTGTTCTGAAACAAAAACATCACCTTTAAATTGATTGCTATAAAATAAAGGTTGCAAAAATTGATCACTGACATCTCTAGTTAGACCACTAAAAATGACAGCATCGTGACTTTGGTACACAATTTTTCCGGTCGCTTTATCAATCAAAGTAATATTTCCCTTAGCAGCCTTATCACCTCCGTGTGGTAGTGGCTCTGAAAGTTTTCCTTCGAAGCTAAGTCCAAAATAATCAATTTCAACTTTTGTAATTGTTGCGTCTATTTGTTTTTCAGTACTCGTATTCTCGCTAGCTGATACTTGATTAGCTGTGATGACTCCAGTGCCAAGAAGTGATAGAGCTGATATAGTTGCAAGTGTGAATTTTTTAGTTTGTTTGTGCATTCATTTAATACTCCCTATTTTTATTTGTTGTAAAGTAATCAGTTTGTCCAAAAATCTAGACTTTTTTGGACAAACTTGATAAAATTGAAGTGTAATAATAATCGGTCAAAATGCTTGATTTTAGAACATTTTTTCTAACGAAAACGGTTCAAAAATAGAATGTATTTCTTGTCCAAAAAATCCTAGGTTTTTTTACAGAAACTATGAATTTTTTATCCAATTATGAAAGGTGCTTTTTGATACTCCTAAGATTTTTGCACCTTCTCGTAAGGTTATTTCTTTTTTCTTATATTGAGCTATCACATTAGGAAGATTATTCGGAACAACCAATTTTGGTCTACCAAATTTCTTCCCTTTTTTCTGTGCTTCCCGTATTCCTTCCATTTGTCTTTGTTTGATTTGTTCTCTTTCAAACTGTGCAACGTAAGATAGAACTTGCAAAACAATATCGGAGATTAGTTTTCCTGTGATATTATCATTGCTATTCTTTGTGTTTAATAAGGGGAAATCTAAAACAGTTATATTTACTTTCTTTTTCTTAGTAATTGATTGCCATTGTTCTAAAATTTCATCATAGTTTCTTCCCAATCTATCAATTGATTTAATAACTAATTCATCATTCTCCTTCAAGGTAGTTAATAATTTTTGATATTCTATTCTGTCAAAATCCTTTCCTGAAACATAATCAATAAAAATATCTTCTTTTGCTAATTTATTTTCTACCAAGGCTGAAAATTGTCTATCGATATTTTGTTCTCTTGTAGATACTCGAACATAACCGTAACGCATAAGGCTACCACCTATCTTTTTATCTCTATTTTAGACGAAAAGAAAACTACCGCCCATAATGAGTGGTAGTTTGGTGTACTCTTTGCTACTGTATTTTTTTGCCAAGATTTTGTCTTGGATGCGTGAATAGTAGTGTTGGATAAAAAATCTTAAGGGCTTAAAATCCTTTTAAACCAACCTTTTTGATGTTTACAAAAATTAAAAACAGTATGTTCAATTTTTGCATGTTCATCATAGTGATTTATAGTTTCCTTTTATCTTATTTTCTTCCCTATTTTATCAATTTTAGGGTTAAAAGTCTATTGTTAGTATAAATCCCCTAACATTAAATTACCGAAGAGCACGAGTTTGGAACATGAAAACAGCAGTTGATTTCAAGAAACAAAAAAGAACAGTCGAAACTGTTCTTTTTTATCATTATTTGAGACCGTATTTTTTGTTGAAACGATCCACGCGTCCATCTGCTTGAGTGAACTTTTGACGTCCAGTGTAGAATGGGTGTGAGTCTGATGAAATTTCCACACGGATCAATGGGTAAGTTTCGCCTTCGAACTCAACTGTTTCGTTAGAGCGTTTTGTTGAACCGCTAAGGAATTGGTAACCAGTAGTTGTGTCCATGAAGACAACTGGGCGATATTCTGGATGGATATCTTTTTTCATTTTGCAATATTTCCTTTCTGCCATGGTCTCTTTGCGAGCCATAGATTGTTACCATACTAGTCTATCAGATTCTGAAAAGTTTGGCAAGTATTTTATCAGTTTTTAAGCAAGTTTTTTAACTTTTGGTAGATGATTTCGTTTTCTTCTAAACTATAGGAATTAGCTCCGCTTGCTAGAGGGTGGCCTCCACCATCATGTTCTTTGGCAATTTCATTGATAGGATGGATTTTACTGCGTAAGCGAACTCGGTAGTGGCCATCAGCCTGCTCCACAAAAATTCCCCAGAGACTCACACTGTCAATGCGTCCAGGTGCACCGACAATGGCAGCAGTTTCAGCATCGGTAACATTGAATTGTTTCAAGACTTCTTGACTTAGAAGAACGCGTGCTGCACCATTTTCATCCACTTCCAGATGGTCGTAGATGTAGCCTTGAAGTTTTGCAATTTTGTAACTCATAGTGTCCATTTTGCGAGTGAGAGCCGCAAAGTCAAAGTTATGTTCTCTCAAATAAGCAGCCAGGCGAAGAGTCCGTGCAGTCGTAGAAGGATAAAGGAAGCGACCTGTATCACCAACAATTCCTGCAAAGAGCAACTCAGCAGCGCAATCTGATAAGGCCAGTTGAGTTGTTTGGGCAAATAGGGTAATCATCTCACTAGCGCTACTTGAACTAGTATCCACCCAAGATAGGTCACCATATACATCATCATTTGGATGGTGGTCAATTTTAATGAGAAAATCACCTTGACTATAGCGTTTATCATCGATACGAGCAGTATTAGCTGTATCACAGACGATGACAAGTGCTCCCTGGTAGGTACTATCTTCAACAAGATCCATTTCAGCCATCCAAGTAAGAGTTGGTTCATCAAAACCAACGGCTTTGATGGTTTTTTCTGGGAAATGATGTTTGAGAAGAGCTTTCAAGCCCACCTGACTTCCTAAGGCATCAGGGTCTGGTTTCATATGACGATGAATGATAATAGTGTCGTATTCTTTGATTTTTTCTAAAATTTGATGGCAAATATCCATAAATAACCTCAATTCTTTCTCATTTCATTGTAGCACAAGAATTTTTATTTTTAAAATGAAAAAGATGTGATATAATGGAGAAAGATAAATTGAGGAGGACGATATGGCATTAGCAAAAATTGTATTTGCCAGTATGACCGGTAATACCGAAGAAATTGCAGATATTGTAGCAGACAAATTACGTGACTTGGGCTTGGATGTCGATGTTGATGAATGTACAACTGTTGACGCTTCAGACTTCTTGGAAGCTGACATCGCTATCGTTGCGACCTATACTTATGGTGATGGTGAATTGCCAGATGAGATGATGGACTTCTACGAAGACCTAGCAGATCTCAACTTGAATGGTAAAATCTACGGAGTGGTCGGCTCAGGAGATACCTTCTACGATGAATTCTGTAAGGCTGTTGATGACTTTGATCGTGTCTTTGTTTCAACAGGGGCAGAAAAAGGTTCAGAGTGTGTTAAAGTTGATCTTTCTGCTGAGGAAGAAGACATTGAACGCTTGGAACAATTTGCAGAAGAATTGGCTGCTAAAGTAGGATAAACATAAACGTGCGCTGATGCAATCAGTGCATTTTTCTTATCGTGACTTGGGATTTTACTAGCCTATTTGATGGCTTTTTGATACAATAATTCAAATAAAGGAGGAGACTGTATGGATTTAGATATTATTCGTCAAGAAATTGATCAAATCGACGACCAAATTGTCAAACTATTAGAAGAACGAATGCATTTGGTTGAGGGCGTTGTCGCATATAAGAAGGCTTCGGGGAAACCGATTTTAGATACCAAGAGAGAAGCGGTTATTTTTGAAAAGGTTAGGAGTCGTGTAGAAGAAAAGCGCTATCAGGAGACTATTGTTGCAACGTTTTCGGACATACTCAAACGTTCGCGTGATTATCAGGATCAAAATATCAAATGAAAAAAGAACAATTTTATCCGCTAGGGATTTTTCTAGCTGCTATGTTGGGCGGACTTGTGCGCTACCTTGTTTCTACTTGCTTACCAGCCAGTCCAGATTTTCCTTGGGGCACCCTTCTTGTTAACTATCTGGGTATTTTCTGCTTGGTTTATCTTGTTAAGGGTTATCTGGTTTATAAGGGAAGCAGTAAAGGCGTTATTTTAGCACTAGGGACGGGCTTTTGTGGCGGTTTAACAACCTTTTCCAGTCTCATGCTTGATGCTGTGAAACTACTGGATACAGGGCGTTATCTTAGTTTAGTACTGTATTTGCTTTTGAGCATCGGTGGTGGACTGCTTTTAGCTTACTATTTAGGGAGGAAGAAATGGTAATGGTCTATCTTGCAATTGCTTGTGGCTTCGGGGCTCTAGTACGTTATTTCTTTTCTCGCTATAATCAAGCTTCTAAATTGCCAGTCGGAACGCTCATAGCCAATCTTCTAGGTTGTTTTTTGATTGGATTATTCTACAATCATGTAGAGTCTAAGGAAGTCTATGCTATTTTAGCAACAGGATTTTGTGGCGGTTTAACGACTTTTTCGACCTTGAATGATGAACTTCAAAGACTGTTAAGCGATAAGAAGGTTTTTTACGTTTACCTGACTTTGACCTACCTGGGTGGTTTAGTTGCGATTTTTTTAGGAATTCTGCTATAAATTTCTTTACTTTTTTGTGGAAATTTGGTAAACTGTATCTTGTGTGTAATGGACGCACAAAAATACAGTTTATCCGCTGAGGAAGATTCCTCAAGATTGACAAAGATAGGAGAATAAAATGAATCCATTAATCCAAAGTTTGACTGAAGGTCAACTTCGTACAGATATCCCATCATTCCGTCCTGGTGACACTGTTCGTGTACACGCGAAAGTTGTCGAAGGTAACCGTGAACGTATCCAGATTTTTGAAGGTGTTGTTATCGCACGTAAAGGTGCTGGCATCTCAGAAAACTACACAGTTCGTAAAATTTCTAACGGTGTAGGTGTTGAGCGTATCTTCCCAATCCACACTCCACGTGTTGAAAAGATCGAAGTTGTTCGTTACGGTAAAGTACGTCGTGCGAAATTGTACTACTTGCGTGCTCTTCAAGGTAAAGCAGCTCGTATCAAAGAAATCCGTCGTTAATTCGACTAAAAAACTCTGCTTTTTCAGCAGAGTTTTTCTCTAGCTCCCTTAGTTCAATGGATATAACAACTCCCTCCTAAGGAGTAGTTGCTGGTTCGATTCCAGCAGGGGGCAGTACTTCAATCGAAAAAGCACTGAATGATCAGTGTTTTTTTCTTGTCCTAAAATGGAAACTATTTCAGATGAAAATAGAGGTGTGGTATAATAGGAGAAAATATATGTACTAATTTGGTTGGGATTTCTCTCCTTATTATGAGATCGGATTAAGTATTAGGATCTAGATTTCTGAGAAGAATAATGATGTTTTAGTAAAGAAGGAAATAGAATGAAAATTTCTGGGACAAGCGGTAACATTACTTTTGACTATGAAAACGGCTATGTTTTAAAAGCAGAGGGTGAACTGCTGACTGATAATAGTTTTCTTGTATATAGGTCAAGTATACAGAATTGGGAGCCACCTTACAATCACATTCCTATCACACAGAACGAGATAGATAAACTTGTCGAGGAAGTGGATTCCATGATGACTGAGCAAACAATACAGATTGAATTTATCTGAGTTAGAGTAGGAGAAGGATGATGAAAATCGATTACAGCGACCGAATGGTCATATGGGAGTGGGATGCTTCTGTAATAAAGATAGAACTACCAGATATCATTCATGCGGAATATCATAAAGATGAGAACATTGTTATCGTCTATAGTGGAGAAAACTTTATTAGCAAAACTATTTTCTACTATAGTTTAGAAGGAAAATTGTTAGGGCAACAAAATCTACTAGAAGGAACCCTAGATTGGAATCATAATGGGAAGCATCAGGTTATTTTTCAACATTTACATCATCTTCGCTTTAACCCTAACAATCAGCGTATATTCAGTATATTACGCTCATCAAGCAATTTTGATATACCATCAGAATTAGAGATTTATAATTTAGAAGGTGAAAAAATCTACCAAATTGAATCTCCTGCAGGATTTACAATGCTGTATATTTCTGAGATAAGTAAAGAAAAGCTGAGAATTGTATGTGAAGCTCTTAAAGAAGATTATTTTGATAAATATGGTCGAAGTGATTTTTATTTTAATTTGGATTTAGAAACTAGAAAATGGGTAAAAGATGGCTTCGCCTATTGAGGAAGAGAAAAAGAAGCCTGATTTTATGATATTCTGGTTGAGAGAAAAACTTGCACTAGGAGAATACAAATGAAACCAACAAAACTAGAATGGGAAGATGTTATCCAGTTCGAAGAGGTAAAAGGATATGGTCAGCATATCTGGAGAGATGGTAATAAGCTTTATTACGTTACTGAGGAGGGAGGAATTGCCCCTCAGCGAGTGGTTTATGAATTACCAAATGAATTATTTGCCTTACTGGAAAGTGGGAAGAGATCGCTACTCGAAATATCTTGGAAGATTAAAACCGATCGTTGGCCACTGACGGAAGAAGAGAGAAGAGAATCTAGAAGAAAATTTATAAGTAAACATCCAGCTTCTTTAATAGATGTCCCTAAAAATAGGAAACTTTTTTCTAAGGAAGAACTTGAAGAGTTGATTCCAATTGCTGAGAAGCAGTGGATTGAATCTGAAGGCGAACTTCCATATGATTATGTATCACCACTTAAGTAAAAGAGGTATAAAATGAAACCAATAAACCTAGAATGGGAAGATGTTATCCAGTTCGAAGAAGTAGAAGGATACGGGAAATCCATCTGGAAAAATGAGGATAAATATTATTTAGTTTTAGAAGAGGGAACTGTGGCTTCTTGGTTAGCAGTCTATGATTTACCCCAAGAATTATTCTCCCTATTAGATAGTGGAGAGAGATCACTGCTCGAAATATCTTGGAAGATTAAACACGATTCTTGGCCACCGACGGAAGAAGAAAAGAAAGCTAGTGAAAAACGATTTATAGAAGAGAGTCCTACATCATTAATTGATTTACCTGAAACTAGAGAGTTATTTACTCAGGAAGAACTTGAAAGATTAATTCCAATTGCTGAGCAAATGTGGATTGACTGGAGAGGCAAACTTCCAGATGATTATGTGTCACCACTTAAGTAAGGAAAGTATAAAATGAAACCAACAAATCTAGAATGGGAAGATGTTACCCAGTTTGAAGAAGTTGAAGGATATGGGAAATCCATCTGGAGAAATGATAACAAGTATTATTTAGTTTCAGAAGAGGGAACTGTGGCTTCTTGGTTAGTAGTCTATGAATTACCAAATGAACTGTTTGCCTTATTAGATAGTGGGGAAAGAACGCTATATGAAGTATCTTGGAAGGTTCAAAACGATTCTTGGCCACCGAACGTGACACAAGAAGAAGCTAATAGAAATTTCTTGAGGCAATATCCAGAAGCTTTAAGAGGAAATCCTAAAGCGCAAGGCTTATTCACAAAGGCCGAACTGAAAGAAATATTACCCGAAGGGGCTGAAATTCTAGCGAGTAGCGATTAAAAAGCGGAAACTAATCTTAATAACTTCAAAATTGGATATAAGAGAGATTATCAAATGAAAAATTACAGAAAACTCTTGTTAGAAGCTATCCAAGCTGGCAATGTTGTAGGGATTTTGCGAGGTGAAAAAAGATATCGCATAGAGCCTCCGACCTCTGTACCAGATGTTTTTCCGACAGATATTTGTCAAGTATTAACTGAGTATTTCTACAAGCAAAATGATATTAACAATCTTCAAGATATATTAGAAGGCAGTCTTATAGATCTATCGCAGCGTGCTGCAGTTGATTTGTATATTTCGGTTTTGTTTTTTGATGCAGTCCTTTTTATGCAAGAAAAAAATTTAGCTAGTTTTACAATCCATACTTCGAGAGTTACCCAAGCAATTGCTAAAGGAATTAAGGATTATCAAGAGGAATTGAACGACAGCATCACTTTCCCAAACGGTCTTGTTAAAATAAAACCAATGAAGCAACTGGAAAGATTCAATCAAAAATATCAAAAGAATGAGCGGTTTTCCATTATTGTGAAATAGTGATGGGACTTGTGACACTCTATAGATAAACTGTTAATTGGGACAATAATATGAATAATAATTTGAATTTAGATTTGTTAAAACAAGATGTAGAAAAAGAAATCAGAGAAAAAGGCTTTGAAAATCTTTATTATGCTCTATTTGATGAGCATAGTAGTCAACTTTGGGCCATACATCTATACTATCGAGATGGGAAGTTTATGGTAAATAGTCGGGACGACCGGACCTATATAATGGGGAAAACAAGGGAGTTTGACAATTTTGAAGAGGCAAAGCTATTTTTTCTTAATTTAATGGAGTCTTTTATCGAAATGAACAGATATTTTGTACAGAATGGAGATTCACCCTACTATTCATGTAGTTTGTGGGATAAATAAGGAGGTCAAGAAAAGATGAGAGATGAAGCCCAAGAATGTTTAGAACTGTTGTCAGCTATTCAAGATTTAGGATACGAAAGTTTGAGATATTCTATTTTTAACGAATATGGTCCTGGTGAATGGGAAGTGGTAATCGAATTTGACGACTCTAAGCAACTGTACAATGTCTACGCTACCATGGATAGAGCAAGTTATAATAAAAAATTGGAATTTGATAATTTTGAAGCTGCTAAAAATAAATTTCTAGAAAAACTAGATCTTACTGTAGAAATAAATAAACTTTTTGTAGAAAATGGGGAAGTTCCTGAATACTCCTCTCCATTATGGGATAAATCAGAAATCGATATCGAATCTTTGAAAAATATAGTGGAAAAGGAGATTAAAGAACGAGGTCTTGAAAGCTTGTATTATGTCTTGTTTGATGAAGATAGCAGGAAACCATGGGCAACACATTTGTTTTTTAAAAATGGCAAGTTTCAGATTAACAGTAGGGATGAACGCTCATATATTGTAGGGAAAACATTGGAGTTTAATACGATGAAGGAAGCAAAGGATGAATTCTTTAAGATTCTTAGTCAGACAGTTCATGCGGAACAGTTGGCAAATGAACTTGGCTTTTCACACCCCTATCCTTCGCCGCTATGGGACGAGGAAGGAAAATGATTTAATTTGAGGCAGGATATGTGAATTTTGTAAAAGATCTGTTTAGCTTTCTAGGTCATTGAGAACTAGCTAAAGTTTGGTTAGGACAAAAGAGAAGATAAATATGTTTCAGGGAAGAAATGATCAGTAGACATTTGGTAAATGGCAAAGAAGATGAGAATGGAAACTATTTATTTAAGTCAAAAAGATATGTTGGAAATCTGTCAAGATGGTGACAAGTATTTCTTGCGTTATCCAACTTTTAATATTACCATGCCAGAAGTAGTTCAAGAAATCCCTAAAGAAGCAGTGGACAGCTATTTAGCAGGAGAACATGATGGTGAAGAATTAATTAATTATGCTAATTTCGGATTTTGGGAATCAAAAATTAGTCAAGAAGATGCTAACATACAATTTTTAAGAGATAATCCAGAATTTCTTCTTATTGATACAGATAGAAAGAGACACTATTTCTCCGAAAAAGAATTTGAAGAATTGTTGAAAAAAGCTCATGAAGTTTCTGATGCAGATGATAAGTAATCTTGCCATATATTAAGGAATTGACCAAATAGATTTTAAAGAAATGATGTCTTTGAGGAGAATAGTGATTAAGGAGAAATGATGGAAAAAATTTGCTTTACTTATGGAAATTTTCGGTATTTAGTATTTGAATTCAATCATCAATACTATCTACTTGATAGAAGACCATGTCATTTGATAGGATATCTTTTTCCACCTATAAATTGGCTTTTCTTTCAACATGTGTATCCCATTACATCGGATGAGTATTGTAAAATAAAAGAAAAAACTGGACGTGCTACAAAACTCACTGTTTCAGCTTCTCTCGGTGCTGGACTGAGTGTCTTTTTATATAATTTGTTACGCGTGAACAAGATTGATATCACTAAGTATTTTGAAACGAATCTTTCAAGTTTTACGACAGTGGCACTTTTTTTAATGACTTTTCTTTTAACATATGTTCTGGTTGAATTATTTTACTATTCTCGGAAAAGAAGGATGGCCTCCGTGCTAGGGCGCGAACTTAGGCATTTACAATACTATAAAATCACACCAGTAAAAATTGACTTTAAACAATTGCTAGGCTTTTTAGTAGTTATTGGTGGACTAGCATTTTTTATGTCCTTGTATTATTTTTACTCAGGTAACTTACTTTTTGGTTTAATGGCTAATGCAATCATCTTTTTATATTTATCGGCTTCTAATGTTGCATTTGGAACTGAAAGTCATCACTTATATAAAATAAATGATAAAATACTAAAATAAGATATCGCCGATATCGAGATACTCCTCGAAGCTTGGGAAAAACTCATGTTTTCTTAAATTAGTAAGGATTAGAATGCAAAAAATAAAATTATATTATAAAGGGAATCTTCGATACCTATTATTTCATTATCAGGGGAGACAGTATCTATTAGATAGATCTCCTAAACATTTTTTCGGATATTTCTGTTTGCCTCTAAACTGGTATTTTTATCAGAAAGTTTATGCTATCTCAGATGAAGAACTTGTTAAAATCGAAGAAAAAAACGCTAAGGAGAGCAAATTTATCCTTCCAACGTCATTAGCTGCAGGATTGGCAGTTTTTGTGAATGCCTGGGCTCATATGAACCATATCGATTTATTTGCCAACTTTTATGTGAATTTTTCGATAGTAACTAGCTTGGTTTTAGTAGTTATTGGTCTATTATTATCTTTTAGTTTGCTTCAACTTTTATATTCTAAAAAGAAAAACAGCTTGGAAAAATTACTCAATAGATCGTTGGAGCAATCTATTAATTTTAAGATAAAACCAGTAAATTCATTACGTTTTTATGTCAAAATGTTTCTATTGCGACTATGTATTTTTGCCTTAACTCTTATATTTGCTCTGGCATTCATATATTTGAAGAACATTAGCATGCTTTGTTTAATGATGTTAATAATGTTCATATTTCTAGGGACTGTCAACATTGCATTTGCACCTGGAGAAGAACGGGAATATGAGATAGTTGATGTTTTATCAAATCAAAGTAAAAATTAAATTTAGGTATCTGTTTATGAAAAAGAAATCAATTTTTAAAGCAAGTTTTGAAGAGAGTTTGAATCTAGAAGATGATGGACTTCGAAAGTTACAGCAAGAGCAACATGATAAGACGTCTAACTATTTTAAAAAAGGGAGAGCCTCTCTTTGGTTCTGTATCAAAAGTTTTATTTTAGCACTTATTTTTCCTATTGGTTTTAACTTTCTACTGCTTATTGTATCCATGGCGTTCCATGAAAGTGACACTTTAACTCTTCCAATAGCCAAGCACGAGTCATTAACGGTAAATGTTTTTTTGATATTACTTCTAATTTGGCTATTCTTAGTCATACTCGGAAAGTTTATTAAACGAGTCTATCTTTTACCATACCGCTATCAGTTTCATACTTTTACATTTATGATTTGGTTCTTATTGGAAATTGATTTAATCGTGTTTGATATTCTATTAGCAAATCTTGCAACTTGGGAAATGATTGGCATCTATGGAATCATTATGATCGTCACTTATGCGATATGGAATATTGAGTTAAGAGGATTAAGACGACTCATGTATGGTGAGATCACGGGAAATACTTTCCGTAATAAGATTGCAAAAATGATCTCTCTCTATGGTATGGGGATTTTAGGAGCAGGTATTATCATAAAGCGTATTTTAGGAATCTTTACAGTAGATATGTCAAGCTCAATAAAGGAATTTGGTTTCTTGCTATTATGGATTTTTTGTAATGTTCTACTGGTTGCAGTAGTTGCTTTCATAGGTTTACCTTATTTCCTTCAAGCCTACTACAAATGGAAATATCCTGAAGAATACCGTGATTGGGAAGGGAAAACTGTAGAAGAGTGGTATGGAAAGAGATACTTGAAAAAGCACTCAGAATTAGTAGAAAAGAAGATTGAGGATTAAACTTATGACAAAAAAGTCGCTATTTAAAGCTAGTTTTGAAGAGAGTTTGAATTTGGAAGATGATGGGTTTTTACAGTATCAGAAAAAAGATTATTATAATAAACTTGGGAAAGCCTTTAAGAAAGGGAGACCCTCTTTTTGGTTTGGTATTAAAACTTTTATTCTTAGTCTGTTGTTTCCGATAGGTGCAAATTTCATGCTCCTTGCTGTTACCCTATCATTGCAAAATTCTGATCCTAAAGATTTAAGGTTACCAGTTTCTCAGTATCCTTTGCTAACAGTCGAGCTTTATTTAATTTGCTTGTTAATTTGGTTGTTATTGGTATTAATGGGTAAATTCTTTAAACGGACGTTTATTCTCCCTTATCGTTATCGATTTCATATTATAACTTTTATAATATGGTTTGTGTTTGAATTTAATTTGCTGGCAACAACTATGTCTTTACCTATATTATCAATATGGGGGATCTTGGTATTTTTTGGACTTCTAGCATTCTTGGCTTATGTAATGTTAAGAACGGAGCTTAGAAGTTTGAAAAAACGAATGTATGGAGAAGTTAAGTCACCTACCTTACTCGATAAAATTGCCAAAGGTATTGCTATTTATGGAGCAGGTATATTGGGCTTGGCTGTGATTGTTAATTTTATTTTCAAAGCTTTTTCTATTAATTTTTCCTCTTCCGTAACTGTTTTAGGTCTCTTTATATTTTGGATTCTATCAAATATTGGTGTAATCGCCATGATTGTATTCATGGAGTTTCCTTTCTTTTTAGAAGGTTATTACAAATGGAAATATCCTGAAGAATACCGCGAGTGGGAAGGGAAAACTGTAGAAGAGTGGTATGGAAAAAAATATTTAAAAAAACACAAGGAGTTATTAAAATAGGATTTGGACAAAGAGTATGAGGAAGAAATCAATTTTTAAAGCTAGTTTTGAAGAGAGTTTGAATTTGGAAGATGATGGGTTTTTACAGTATCAGAAAGGAAATGTTTTCTCTAAGTTAGAAACATATTATAGGGAAGGAAAGTCTAAACTAGTTCTTCATATTCAGAATATTGTTTTGACTCTTATCGGTCCTATCATTATAAACTTTATGATTCTTGTTTTCTCGCTGTCCTTGCACAACTCTGATCCTAAAGATTTAAGATTGCCTATCTATCAACATCCATTACTAACAGCTGAGGTATATCTAGTCTGTTTCTTAATTTGGGTATTTATCATATTGATTGGTAAAGTTTTTAGAAAAGCTTTTATACTGCCTTATCGCAATCATTTTCATGTCATCACATTTCTAATTTGGCTTAGCCTTGAATTTAATCTGTTAGCGATTGATATGTCATTACCAACTTTATCTATTTGGATGGTTGCTGCTATTTTTGTTTTTATTACTATATTAGCCTGTTTTATGTTTAGCCTTGAAATTGAAAGTCTTAAAAAACTGATGTATGGTAATGGAAGTGGCTCTTCTCTTCGCAACAAAATTGCCAATAAGATAGCGATTTATGGAATGAGTTTTTTGGGAATTGGAGTAATTATAAACTTTATTATAAAAAGTTTTTCCATAAAATTTTCAACTTCATTGGAAGGATTAGGTCTTTTGATAACATGGATTATCCTAAATATTACTGTGATTACTATGCTAACTTACATCGAATTTCCTAGTTATTTACAAGCATTCTACAAATGGAAATATCCTGAAGAATACCGCGAGTGGGAAGGGAAAACTGTAGAAGAGTGGTATGGGAAAAAATATTTAAAAAAACACAAGGAGTTATTAAAATAGGATTTGGGTGAAGATTATGAAGAAATCAATTTTTAAAGCAAGTTTTGAAGAGAGTTTAAATTTATTAGATGATGGCGTCTCAGGGAAATTTGCTCGGGACATTTACCAAGATGCTTTAAAAAAAGAGCAATTTAGAGGAACAAAAAAATCATATGTTTGGCTGGTAATTCTGACTTTCCTATTTATAATTGGTCCCAATTGGTTGATTGTAGCTTTAAATGATTATTTATTTTACCATTCTGATCCTAGAGATTTAACAGTCCCTTTACCCGACATTAATTTTCTTCCGTACTGGGTATTTTGGATAGCACTTGCAATATGGATTTTATTGATTATACTAGGGAAGCGATACAATCAGCAGTTTATTTTGATTTATAGGGGCCAATTCCATTTTATGGTTACCTTTATTATCTGGCTAGTTGTTGAACTCAATCTTTTTTCTCTAAACTTAATTTATGCAGTAGCTGGATTTTGGGGAATATTCACTTTTGTAGGATTGATATTATTAATAATTATTTCAATGATTCTTTCTAGGTGTGAGTCATTAGGAATGTTGTTATATGGGACAACTCTAAAGAAAAGTTTTAGTGATAGATTCTTCGGCAAGATGTTTAGCATAATTGGCAAGTATGGTGGTTTGGTTGTAGCAATTTGGCTAGTCATTCGTGTTTTTTTCTCAAGTTCGATGGAGAATAGTAATAATTTGATTGGAGGACTCGGTATTTTGTCTTCAATACTGATTCTTAATATTTTAGTTGTTGCTTTTGAAATTTACCTCATGTTTCCTTATTTTCTTCAAGCTTACTATAAATGGAAATATCCCGAAGAATACCGCGAATGGGAAGGAAAATCAGTGGAAGAATGGTATGGAATGAAATATTTAAAAAACACAAGGAGCTAATAGATATTAAAAATGAAGTCGATTTATACTAGTCAAAAAGATATGTTGGAAATCTGTCAAGATGGTGATAAGTATTTCTTGCGTTATCCAACTTTTAATATTACCATGCCAGAAGTAGTTCAAGAAATCCCTAAAGAAGCTGCAGATAGTTATATGTCTGGAGAACATACTGGTAAAGAGTTGATGAATTATGCAGATTATGGTTTTTGGAAATCTAAAAAACAGTATACACAAGATGAATCCGATAAGCTTTTCATCGAAGATCATCCTTCCTTTATTTTGAAAAATCCTGAAAATAGCCGTTGTCTTTTCACAGCAGAGGAATTTAGACAAATTGTCACTCAGGCCATTGTTTCAGAACTGGAACCTAGCGAACTTAATGCAATTGGTATAGTTGATAGTCATTTAGAGCTTCTTCTGGTGGATCCAGTTGGCTGGGAGGAAGAGATAGAAGCAGTCCATCTTGAAATTCTGCAAGAAAAAATTAATAATTATATTCACTTCCTCGAAAGTAAGCAGTATGTAGAACGATACGGTGATAAGTTTGACAAAAAAGTCATCCATATTACCTTCCAATATTCTCCATCTGATAATGGACTAGCCTTTCTTGCAGCGGTTCAGAAGGTATTGCAGAATTCGGATATGAGTTTGAAAGTAGAATTACCTGATGATGACATTTTTTCAGATAAGGAAAACATATCGGAAGACTCAAATCATCCCAATCAAGATCAAGAAAAGCTATCCAAAGAAAGATATCTCCAGATTAAAAAAGAATATAAAATGCGACTAGTATTAGTAATAGTTCTATTCGTATTATTATCTATACTAAGTATCGTGCTTATTGTAAATTCCAATAGGTTTATTCCATTAGGAGCGACAGCTATGGCTACAGTTGTACCTTTCAACCAATTCTTTCTCGTTCCGCTTTGGCAAGAGAAAAAAGCCATCGAAGAAGTACACCCTGAATGGAAGGCACTTAGTACCAGTGTAGTTAAGGTTCCCTCAGATGAATCAGATAAAAAGATATTTCCGTTTATCGCATCGGTGTTAGCCTTATTCTTCACATTTTCGATGTTGTATAGACCTGTTAAAGAAAATCCTAAAATTCCTACTATTGAGGAAATTAAAAATATACCTAAAATTGATAGTAACTACATTCCTAAGTCAAAGAAAAGTTCAAATTCTGAACCTACATCTACTACGACAACATCAGATTTGAACGAGACCTCTTCAACTGAAGAAAGTACACCAAGTCAAACTTCAAGTAAGGAGAGTCAAAATTACCCTTACCATATTTCTGGAATGGAGTTAAGAGGGTCATTGATAAAACATTTAAAGATTTCAATGAGAAACGGGAGAATGAACAAAATATAGAACAGACGGAGTCAGGAAATGAGTGACGTAAGCCCTGATAGTTTGTAGTTGTAACTATGGTAAAATGTATTACGTGGAGGGATGATGGATAAATTATACATAGTGGTTGATGGAATTGAACATCAATACTTTGATTGTGATAGTACAGGATATTATTTGATTTCCTATGATCCTTTATCAGAGAATAATGGTTATAAATTATTTGATTCAGAGTTGAAACAATATAGAAAATATTTGACAGAGAAACAGGTTGAAAAAAAATATAAAATTATAGATTATATTTGGTTTAATGAACAAAAATGGGATATTTTTCAACGAAGTGATGATAATTTAGATAAACCAAATTCATGGGTAACGATTGTTTCCGACGATATAGAATTTTTAAATAGAAATGGACTATGGAAGGAGGAGAATTTAGTTGAAAGTAGGTATGGACATTTGTATTACTGTTCTTTACCAATCGAGGCAGAAAAGTTTTCTCTAATTCGAACTAGAAAAAATCTCCCTATATAGTTAAGATAGTAAGAAAGCAGTTTATTATGAAATCAGTTAGTTTTACAATAAAAAGCAACCAATCGCTAAGGATTGGTGAGGTGCTTCAAGCAGAACTTTTTGAATGTTAGTTTGTTCTTATGGTTCTTAATGTATGGAATTAATCTCTTTACCCGTGGTCTTAATAACCTTCTAGCACAGTTATTACTTGCCATAGTGCCAATTGCATCTATCTTCATTCCAGTATGAAAACGATGGAGAAAGCTTGATTTAATGGTCAGGTTCGAAGCTAGTATTCATTACTAAGAGATAATAGTTTTAATAAAAACTTAGAACAAATTTTCCTATATTTTACGTTGATTAAGTGAGATAAATAACTTATAATGAAACTACCATATACAATAGATTGATAGAAAGATGACTTTATCGAAGTATTCTATTTTAAAAAGAATATCATTTATTCTCATTCTTATTGAAATTGCAAATTTTTAAAAGAAAGAAGGTCCGACTTTTATGATGAAAAAAATAGTTTTAATCTTAATGTCTTTTTTTACAATCCTGTTATTTTTCATTGGACCAACTCACGCAGATCTAGTGATACCAGATAGGCCTTCTAATGGTATTTATGATCCAAACCATTATTTATCAGAGGTTGTTTCAGATAAACTAATAGAATTAAATGGTAAATCGGATACTCAAATTGGTATTTATATTGTTGAGAGTTTAAATGGTGAATCTTTAGAAAAGTCAGCCAATACGATTGCCAGATCTTGGAAAATTGGCTATTCGGATTCAAATAAGGGTGCATTATTATTGATTGCTATAAAAGATAGAAAGTTTCGTATTGAGACTTCTAATAACCTAGCTACTATATTGACTGATACAAAAGCTAGGGAAATCTTAGATGCCTCTCGTGATAAGATGCGAGCCAAAGACTATGATGGAGCTGTGATTGATATAATCCAAAACATATCCAATCAAGATTATGACTTAGCTGATGCACCTGTAGTAGAGAGAAATTATTTTTATGAAGTCCCTAAAGCTATATGGGAACTAGTAGTAGAAATTCTTGATCATTTCGGTGTAATTTTTATGATTTCTTTTGTGGTACTTTTTCTTACAGAAGGTAGGGTTTCGGGTAGGAAACGGAGATCTAATAAATTCTATTATGGTAAGGATAAATTATACCCTGATGATAAAGATTTTATAAATGATGGTTCTTGGTCACAAAAAGCATTAACAGCTTACCATATTAAAAATTCAGATGAGTATCATAATGAGAGTAGTAGTGATTCCTCATCGCCTTGGTCGAGTGATGATTGGTCAGGTGGTGGTTTTGATGCTGGTGGATCATCAAGTGATTGGTCAGGTGGTGGTTTTGATGCTGGTGGATCATCAAGTGATTGGTAATTTAGCTTATTTCATAGTGAGTTACCTGCCTTGATCATTTAAAAAAATGATGGTATAGAAAATTCTTGATTTGGAAAAAACCGCTCAGCTGAGCGGTTTTCGTCTATTCATACCCTTTTACAGTACCCATGTACGGATGGCATGGGCAACGCCGGATTCATCGTTAGATTTAGTTATGTATTTGGCGATTTTTTTGATTTCTGGATTTCCGTTTTCCATGACAACTGGGTTGCCAACGACTTCCAGCATGGCACGGTCATTTTCTTCGTCACCGATAGCCATGGTTTCATCTTTGGTCAATCCGAGTTTTTCAGCTAAGTGAGTGATGGCTGAACCTTTGTCCACATTCTTTTTAAGGAGTTCGAGGTAGAAAGGAGCAGATTTGTTGATGGAGTATCGTTTGTAAAATTCTGCTGGTATCTTTTCAATTGCAGCATCGAGAATTTCTGGTTCATCGATGAACATACACTTAATAATTTCCTTGTCAGCCATTTCTTCAGGTGTACGGTAGAAGATAGGCATGCTGACGAGGGTTGATTCGTGCACTGTGTATTTTCCGATATTGCGATTGGCTGTGTAGATGCCATCCTTGGTAATAGCGTGCATGTGGACACCGAGCTTGCGACTGAGGAATTCCATATCCAGATAATCCTCATAAGTCAATGATTCGCTGATAATCTCATGTCCTGTAGCAGTTTCTTGGACAAGGGCACCGTTGAAGGTCACCACATAGTCACCTTCGTCTCTCAACTGCAAGTCGTCCAGAAGTTTGGCAACACCTGCGATGGGGCGGCCAGTGGCAATGACGACTTTGACACTAGCTTGTTTGGCATCTTGGATGGCAGAAAAGACTTCAGGCGTGATTTCTTTTTGACTGTTGACTAGGGTTCCGTCAATATCGACGGCAATTAGTTTAATACTCATAAATTTTCTCTTCTAGTTTTTATTTGGGGTAAAATGATCGTTCTCAATCAAGTGTAAAAATTGCTGGGTGATACTTGCGAAGATGCTGTTTTGGTCCAACATTTCTTTTGGGAAATAGAAACGATTATCTCCGTGGCGACTGCCAGCAAGGGATTGGACGATAGGAGACAGGCTAGAGAGTTCGGCCAGTTGACCATTTTTTTGTAAAATCTCAATCTGTGTCCGTGGATTTTCAGATTCGGGACGATAGATATCATAAGGGAGGTCAAAGTTCTTATGAATGGCAGTGTAATAGTCTGGATCAAAGCCGATATCCTCAACTAATTTTCTCATGCTGGCGAGTTGGTCTTGATCCTCTTGTGAAAAGGTAATGGATTTAAAGACCTTGCGGTTGACAAAGCGTTGCGACAAGTCTGCGAGAATCTTGTCAGGACTGGTCATCCAGAGTTGGAAGTAGGTATTCATCACACCATCATCCAGAGCCAGATAATCAGACAAGGTCACATTTTTTTCAAAGAAAGGCAGGAGATGTGGAGAAGTTCGTGCAAAGAAGTCCTTGTCCTCAGGATAGAGTTCCTTGGCGCGTTTGAGGAGATTCTGCAGGAGAACTTCCATGGCCCGTGTTGCTGGGTGGAAATAGACCTGCATATACATCTGGTAGCGACTGAGGACATAGTCTTCGATGGCGTGCATGCCATTTTGCTGAAAGGCAATGCCGTTTTCAATTGGACGAATGACTCGGAGGATCCGAGTTAGGTCAAATTCTCCATAGGATGCTCCTGTAAAATAGGAGTCGCGCAAGAGATAGTCCATGCGGTCCGCATCAATCTGACTAGAAATGAGTTGCACAACCTGCTTGTTAGGATAGGTATGATCAATGACACTGGCAACCTTTTCTGGAAAATCTGGCGCCACTTGTAGCAGGACTTGATGAATCTCCGTTTCAGGACTTTGGATAATCTCCTGAGTAATAGCTTCGTGGTCTGTATCAAAGAGATTTTCAAAAGTATGGGAGTAGGCACCATGTCCAAGGTCATGTAGGAGAGCAGTGGTCATGGTCAAGAGAGACTCGGCAGGATTCCATTCTTCAGGATATTTTTCTTCAAAAATCTCTGTGATGCGACGAGCAATTTCATAGACACCTAGACAGTGAGAGAAGCGGCTGTGCTCCCCACCGTGGAAGGTATAACTGGAAGTTCCCAGTTGCTTAATCCGACGCAAACGCTGAAATTCTTTTGTATTGATCAAGTCATAGATGATTTGATTATTAACATGGATGTAGTTGTGAACTGGGTCACGGAATACTTTTTCGTTCATATGACCATTATAGCAAAAAGCTAGAGTTTTTGGTAAAATAGTAGGACAAGAGACAAGAAAGAGGACTTGATGTGAAGATTCGGATGCGAAATACGATTCAGTTTGATGAGCAGTTGGAAGTGATTGACCAACTCTATGATGTGGAAGTGCATGAAAAGGGAGATTATAGCTACCTGCTTTTCTATAATGAGGAAAAGGAAAAAGTGGTTATTAAATTTCATGGTCAAGAACTGGTGATGAGTCGATTTTCCAATCCTAAGACCATTATGCGCTTTTTAAAGGATAGTGATAGTTTAGCCTATATTCCCACACCTATGGGTATGCAGGAGTTTATCATCCAAACGAGCCATTATCAAGTTGATGGGCAAAAGATTGAACTAGATTATCAGCTACAAAACCAAGAGGGACATCCCTTTGCCAGATATCAATTGGAAATTACTTGGGGCTAGGCTCATGTCTTTTTCAAATTTACCTGGCTATCTTCTCGGATTAGCCTGCTAATGTGGTAGATTAGGCTAATTTTTGGTATAATAAAAGTTATGGAAATCGAAAAAACCAATCGTATGAATGCGCTCTTTGAATTTTATGCGGCGCTTTTGACAGATAAGCAAATGAATTATATCGAACTCTACTACGCTGATGATTACAGCCTTGCTGAAATTGCCGAGGAGTTTGGTGTCAGTCGTCAGGCTGTCTATGACAATATCAAGCGAACAGAAAAGATTCTGGAAGATTATGAGATGAAATTGCACATGTATTCGGACTACATTGTCCGTAGTCAAATTTTTGACCAGATTTTGGAGCGCTATCCCAAGGATGACTTTCTGCAGGAGCAGATAGAAATTTTAACAAGCATTGATAATAGAGAATAAGAGGAAGAAAAATGGCATTTGAAAGTTTAACAGAACGTTTGCAGAACGTCTTTAAAAATCTACGTAAAAAAGGAAAAATCTCTGAGGCTGATGTCCAAGAGGCAACCAAAGAAATTCGCTTGGCCTTGCTTGAGGCTGACGTTGCCTTGCCTGTTGTAAAGGACTTTATCAAGAAAGTTCGTGAACGTGCAGTCGGACATGAAGTTATTGATACCCTTAATCCAGCACAACAGATTATTAAAATCGTTGATGAGGAACTGACAGCCGTTTTAGGTTCTGATACGGCAGAGATTATCAAGTCACCTAAGATTCCTACAATCATCATGATGGTCGGTTTGCAAGGGGCTGGTAAAACAACTTTTGCAGGTAAATTGGCCAACAAACTCAAGAAAGAAGAAAATGCCCGTCCTTTGATGATTGCGGCGGATATCTATCGTCCAGCAGCCATTGATCAGCTTAAGACCTTGGGACAACAGATTGATGTGCCTGTCTTCGCTCTTGGGACAGAGGTTCCAGCTGTGGAGATTGTTCGTCAAGGTTTGGAACAAGCCCAAGCCAATCATAATGACTATGTCTTGATTGATACGGCAGGTCGTTTGCAGATTGATGAGCTTTTGATGAATGAACTTCGTGACGTGAAAGCACTAGCTCAACCAAATGAAATTCTGCTCGTCGTTGATGCCATGATTGGTCAAGAAGCGGCCAATGTTGCGCGTGAGTTTAATGCTCAGTTAGAAGTTACTGGGGTCATCCTTACCAAGATTGATGGCGATACTCGTGGTGGTGCGGCTCTATCTGTTCGTCACATTACTGGAAAACCAATCAAGTTCACTGGTACAGGTGAAAAGATTACGGACATTGAAACCTTCCACCCAGACCGTATGTCTAGCCGTATCCTTGGCATGGGGGATATGCTCACTTTGATTGAGAAAGCTTCTCAAGAATACGATGAGCAAAAAGCCCTTGAAATGGCTGAGAAGATGCGCGAAAATACCTTTGATTTCAATGATTTCATTGATCAATTAGATCAGGTGCAAAACATGGGGCCGATGGAAGACTTGCTCAAGATGATTCCAGGGATGGCTAACAATCCAGCCCTTCAGAACATGAAAGTGGATGAGCGCCAGATTGCACGCAAACGTGCTATTGTATCTTCCATGACTCCTGAAGAACGTGAAAATCCAGATTTGCTAAATCCAAGCCGTCGCCGTCGTATCGCTTCAGGTTCTGGAAATACTTTTGTTGAGGTCAATAAATTCATCAAAGACTTTAACCAGGCTAAACAACTCATGCAAGGTGTTATGTCTGGGGATATGAACAAGATGATGAAGCAGATGGGAATCAATCCAAACAACCTTCCTAAAAATATGCCAAATATGGGAGGAATGGATATGTCTGCCCTTGAAGGAATGATGGGACAAGGTGGTATGCCTGACTTGTCCGCTCTCGGAGGAGCAGGAATGCCAGATATGAGCCAGATGTTTGGTGGCGGACTCAAGGGTAAAATCGGCGAATTTGCTATGAAACAATCCATGAAACGCATGGCTAACAAAATGAAAAAAGCGAAGAAGAAACGCAAGTAAGACAAAGGAAGGCCGCAGGGCTTTCCTTTTTTTAGAAAGAAGAAAAATGAGCACTTCCGTAGTTGGAAATGCTCGTTTTTTGATTTTCGAAGAGTATTAGTCTTTATTTTCGTATGGCAAGACCAAGTTCAAGATGATTCCTGTCATGGCTGATAGGGCAGTACCTGAAAGGGTAACTGGACCAAGTTTAAGGATAGCTCCTCCAAGTCCAAGGACCAACATAGCACTTGCGATGATTAGGTTACGCATTTGACTGAAGTCTACACGTTCTTTGATCAAGACTTTCAAACCATTACTTGCGATAACTCCGTAGAGAAGGATTGACATACCACCAAGTACAGCATTTGGAATGGTTGAAATCAAGGCAGTGAATTTACCAAGGAAGCTAAGGGCAATCGCGATGAAGGCAGCGTTACGGATAACTGAGACAGAAGCGATACGAGTCATACCGATAACCCCGGTATTTTCTCCATAAGTTGTATTGGCTGGTCCACCAAGGAAGGCAGAAACTGAAGTTGCGATACCGTCACCAAGAAGAGTACGGTGAAGACCTGGTTCTTTCAAGAATTGACGGCCACAGATTTGACCCAAAACAGTATGGTCTCCGATGTGTTCAGAGATTGTTACGATAGCGATTGGCAAGATAGCGATGGTTTCTGGACCAAAGTAAAGATTGTACTCTTTAAAGGCACCACCTGTGCTAAATGGCAAGTAGAAACCAGGAATTTCAAACCAGTTAGCTTTAAGAACTGGTGTAAAGTCAACCAAGCCAAGAGTTAGTGCGAAGAGGTAACCACCGATAATGGCAAAGAGGAATGGAATGATTCGTAGGAAGCCTTTTCCTTTTGTATTGATAAAGGCAGCGATTAAGAAAGTAACAACTGCTACAAGAGCATTTTTCCAATTCCCATCTGCTACAAGACCAGCATTGGTAACAGCTGAACCTGCAAGTCCAAGACCGATGACGATGATCATTGGTCCGATGATGATTGGTGGCAAGAGTTTATCAATCCATTTTGTACCTGCAAAACGAACACCAGCAGCTACAAGGACATAGACCAAACCAGTCAAGATAACCCCTGTTTGAGCAGCAGATACATCACCACCCATTTCTTTCATAGCAAGTGACATTGCTGTGATAAAGGCAAAAGAAGAACCTAGATAAACTGGAACTTTAAATCCAGTTGAAATCATGTAGATGAGTGTTCCAACACCTGAAGCAAAAAGGGCAACAGATACAGGCATTCCCAAAATCAATGGTACTAAGATGGTCGCACCAAACATGGCGAAAACGTGTTGGAAACTAAGGAGAATTCCTTTTCCAGCCGAAGGACGTTGGTCAACGTCTAGTAACAAATCAACAGTTGATTCTTGTTTCATATAAACCTCACTTTTGGGCATCAAAAAAGAGCCCATTATTTTACAGCAATAGGCCCTCAGAGTAAGACTTCTCTAAAATCTAGACTTTAAAGAGTTTTAAATATTTCTGCGTCTTCGTCACCTCACAGGATGACATTAAAAACCTTTGCTTGTGATAGTATAGCAGAAATTACGAACTTTGTAAATATTTTTTACTAAAAAATTTAAAGTGGACGTTTGTTGGGCATGCCAGCCTTTCTTGGATATTTATTTGGTGTTTCTTTTTTCTTTTCTACTACTGTGATGTAGCGCGGATCTCCATTAGGTAGAGCGTAGCTGAGATTGTCTTCGACCTTACTAAAAAGGAGGTTGAGGGCATTCTTAGCTTCTAATAATTCCTCAGGCGCATTGCTGGCCTTGAGTGCCAATAGTTTTCCGCCAACTTTAAGGTAGGGAATAGTTAATTCAGATAGGACTTGCATACGGGCAACCGCACGAGCTGTTACAAAATCATATTGAGCACGGAAGTTTTTGTCTTGGGCCAAGTCTTCTGCACGTCCATGGTAGAAATGAACACCATCCAAATCCAGTTCTTGAGCTAAGAGTTGGAGGAAGTTGATGCGCTTATTGAGTGAATCAATGATGGTCACATCTAACTGAGGATAGAGGATTTTCATGGGAAGACTAGGAAATCCTGCACCAGCTCCAATATCAAGAAGTTTGATAGTTTCATTGGGAATCAAACCTTGCGGAATAGGTGCAATAGAATCGTAAAAATGTTTGAGATAAACTTCTTCCTTGTCCGTAATGGCTGTTAAATTAATCTTTTCATTCCACTCGACCAGGAGCTCAAAATAGCGTTCAAATTGTTTTTTTTGCTGGTCCGAAAGTGGAAGATTTTGCTCGGAAAGCAAGTTGTAAAATGTTTCTGGTTTCATAGTTATTTCCTTCTTTAGTATCATCTTATTTTACCACAATCATTAAAAATTTGATATACTGGTACTAATCTAAAAGCAGAAAGGACTTATATCATGACTTGGATTGTTCTTGGAGTTATCGCTCTTGTTGTTATTTTTGTGATTGTTAGCTATAACGGTTTGGTTAAGAATCGTATGCAAACAAAGGAGGCTTGGAGCCAAATTGATGTTCAGTTGAAACGTCGAAATGATCTCTTGCCAAACTTGATTGAGACTGTAAAAGGTTATGCCAAATATGAAGGTTCTACCCTTGAAAAGGTGGCAGAACTGCGTAACCAAGTGGCGGCAGCGACTTCACCAGCAGAAGCTATGAAAGCTAGTGATGCCCTTACTCGTCAGATTTCAGGTATTTTTGCAGTTGCAGAAAGCTATCCAGATTTGAAAGCTAGTGCCAACTTTGTTAAATTACAAGAGGAGTTGACCAATACAGAAAATAAGATTTCTTACTCTCGTCAACTTTACAACAGTGTTGTCAGCAACTACAATGTAAAATTGGAAACTTTCCCAAGCAATATTATCGCTGGAATGTTTGGATTTAAAGCAGCAGATTTCCTTCAAACTCCAGAAGAGGAAAAAGCAGTTCCTAAAGTTGATTTTAGCGGTTTAGGTGACTAAGATGTTGTTTGATCAAATTGCAAGCAATAAACGAAAAACGTGGATTTTGTTGCTGGTATTTTTCCTACTCTTAGCTCTTGTTGGCTATGCGGTTGGTTACCTCTTTATGCGGTCTGGGCTTGGTGGTTTGGTTATCGCACTGATTATCGGCCTTATCTATGCCTTGTCCATGATTTTTCAATCAACCGAGATTGTCATGTCTATGAATGGAGCGCGTGAGGTGGATGAGCAAACGGCACCAGACCTCTACCATGTAGTGGAAGATATGGCTATGGTGGCTCAGATTCCTATGCCTCGTGTTTTCATCATTGATGATCCAGCCTTAAATGCCTTTGCGACAGGTTCTAACCCTCAAAACGCAGCGGTTGCTGCGACGTCAGGTCTCCTAGCTATCATGAATCGTGAAGAACTAGAAGCTGTTATGGGACATGAAGTCAGTCATATTCGTAATTACGATATCCGTATTTCGACTATTGCTGTTGCTCTTGCTAGTGCTATCACCATGCTTTCTAGCATGGCAGGTCGTATGATGTGGTGGGGTGGAGCAGGTCGCAGACGAAGTGATGATGACCGAGATGGAAATGGCTTAGAAATCATTATGCTCGTAGTTTCTCTACTAGCTATTGTGCTGGCACCTCTTGCTGCAACCTTGGTACAACTAGCTATTTCTCGTCAGAGGGAATTCCTAGCTGATGCTTCCAGTGTCGAGTTGACTCGTAATCCTCAAGGGATGATTAATGCTCTACGCAAGTTAGACAACAGTAAACCGATGAGTCGTCCTGTCGATGATGCCAGCAGTGCACTTTATATCAATGATCCCAAGAAAGGTGGAGGGTTCCAAAAACTCTTTTATACCCACCCACCTATCTCAGAACGGATTGAACGTTTGAAACGTATGTAAAAAAAATCCAGAGGTTATCTCTGGATTTTTGCTATGTTGAAAATTTATAAATCTTATGAATTAACTATCTCCAAACCGTGTTCTGTCAAGCGATAGATAGTCGAGCAAACTTCTTTTAAGAAACGACGGTCATGCGAAACAGTGATGAGACCACCAGGATAAGTGGCAAAGAGTTTTCTGATTTCAGGTTGAGAAGTGGGAGAAAAGTTTCGTGTGGGTTCGTCCAGAAGGAGAAAGTTTGGGTTGCACAAGACTAAATCCAAAAGCAGGAGTTTACCTTGTTGCCCGCCAGATAAGGAGCGAATTTGATGCTGCATTTCTTGATAACTGAAATTGAGACTGGCTAAGTGAGATTGGATTTTCTGCAGTTCCTCTTTTTCCCCAGTTTTGCTGAGATAGGCGATTGGGGATAACTCCAATTGCAGTTTTTGCTGGTAATCTTGTGGCATAAAACCAAGGGAAATCTCTTTTTTATCATTAAGAAGTTGCTGTAACTTGGCTAGCAGAGTTGATTTACCAACACCATTTTGGCCGATGATACCGATTTTTTCTTGCCCACGGACAGTTAGTTGTAGTTCCTGAACCAAAACTCGGTCGCCTATGGATAAAC
The DNA here is from genome assembly GCF_042436615.2 of Streptococcus bovismuti. Taxonomy (GTDB): domain Bacteria; phylum Bacillota; class Bacilli; order Lactobacillales; family Streptococcaceae; genus Streptococcus. The sequence continues at coordinate 88,031 of NZ_JBHMFR020000001.1, forward strand.
TTTCTTTTTCCAGTTGGATTAAGACTTTAGAAGCTGGTAATGGCTGTATATCTGAGAAGAAAAGTTTGATTTCTTCTTCTTCAAGTGGTTTTTGGGTCATGGACTGGGCTGTCTTTTCAATGCGTTTTTCTTGAGAGAGAACATTTTTCATCTTTTTAGCTAATAGGCGCCCAGCAGTACTGTCTTTGGTAGCTCGAAGCGCAGTTTCTACATTTTGCTTGACTCGCCGATGTTTTTCCATGGTTTTATTGTAGGCTCTTTGGTCGTTAGCAGCTTGCTGGCTTTGTTTGATAAAATTAGCCTTTCTCTGGTCGCTATAGCTCTCATAGTCTAAATGTTCTACTAGTGTTTCCGCTTCTTTCCGGTGCTTGACCAGTCGCAAGTGGACAATAGTATCAGCCGTTTCAGAAAGAAAATCCTCATCATGGGAAATGAAAATAACGGTTTGCTGAATCTTGCGAATTTGACCTTTTAGCCAATCAACCGTCTCAAGGTCTAGGTCATTTGAAGGTTCATCTAAAAATAGAACCTCAAAAGATTTGGCTAACTCATGGATGAGCTGAATTTTCAAAGCTTCGCCCCCCGAAAGGCTACCAATCTCTTGGTCGCTAGCGAAACGATTGCTATCAAAATGCAATTCGTCAGCCAAACGATAGAGGATACTGTAGTCTAAATCAATAGAATCTAAAAAGAAGTAGTCGTGTAGAGTTTTCTTTTTCAGTTCCTCGGGGAGTTTTTGAGGAATGTAGGCTAGTGATTGATGGTCAGACTGGATGACACCCCTGATAACGAAATCAGGTAAAGTTTCCCCCATTAAAGCTTGTAGCAAGGTTGATTTGCCATTTCCTTCTTCGCCAATAATTGCGACCTTTTCCCCGTCTTGGATGCTCATGCTTAAGTCGGCTACAAGGTCTCGTAAATCTTTGTTTTGTGTGATGGTCAGGTGATTGATTTTTATCATATGATTGCCCTTTCTAGAATGTCCATAGTGCATAACAAAAAGCTCTACTTTACCTAGTAGAGCCCAAAGTCACTGTCAGAAACGCTATTATCCATGTCGAAAATCCTGTCAAACTAAGCCAGTCTACCCCCTATCCAACCCAAGAGGAGTAGATGGCTAGCTTTCTAGTTTTTTGATTTTCAAAGAGGATAAAATGCCAGAAAAAGAGCATAAAAGAGCACACAAAAAGAGACAAAAACAAGATCTACTAAATAAAGTTCTTTATTTGATAGACTTAGTTGTTCATGTCTCCCTTACCTCCGAGTATTAGTACCTTTATCCTATACCTTTTAGGAAATTTTGTCAACAAAAAACTGGAAATTCTAATCTCTAAAATCCAAAAACAGGTCCATAAAGAGTCAGTACGTGTTTGACATGCTCGTAATGGAACTTGTCATAGTTGCGCCAAGCAATGCGTGCTTGATCGTTTAGTTTTAGGCTACCCAGTCCAATCAGAAGACTGGTACGTTGGTAAAATTTCTCAAGGTCTATTAAGATACTGTTGTCCAACTTTTCCGCTTTTTTAAGCTCTTGCAGGGTAGTATTTAGCAGCTCTTGTAGTCGAATATCATCTGCCGTACCCTGTTTGCAGCTTTGGAAATTTTTATTTAACTCGGATAGGAGTTGGGTTGCATTAGTAATGAGTGCTTTGTCTTCCATATGAGCATCCTCCTTGCTCTGATGTATTATTGCCTATAGTATAGCACTAAAAAATAAAAATGTCATAGTAAATATGTTAAAAAATCGAATTTTAATTACAAAGTTTGGTGTGCTGATTTGTAGCCTTTTCATGGTATAATCAAGAGAGTAAATCTTTATGGAGGAAGTATGAAATTAAATATTCAAGAAATTCGTAAGCAGCCTGAAGGATTGCATTTTGAACAAACTTTAGATCTAGTCGCTGACCTGCGTGCACGCAATCAAGAAATTTTAGATGTAAAAGATATTCTTGCAGTTGGGAAAGTACAGTACGAAGACCGTATGTATTTCTTAGATTATCAACTATCTTATACCATTGTTCTTGCTTCAAGTCGCAGTATGGAACCAGTTGAGTTGGCTGAATCTTATCCAGTCACAGAAGTTTTCATGGAAGGAGCAACTAATCAACTAGATCAAGAAGTTTTAGATGATGATTTGGTCTTACCTATCGAAAATGGGGAACTTGACCTTGCTGAGAGCGTGTCAGACAATATCCTACTAAACATTCCTATCAAGGTTTTGACGGCTGAGGAAGAAGCTGGTCAAGGATTTGTGTCAGGAAATGACTGGCAAATCATGACAGAGGAAGAATACCAAGCTCAACAAGCAGTTAAGAAAGAAGAAAACAGTCCTTTTGCTGGCCTACAAGGACTATTTGATGGAGACGAGTAATGGTCTTATCAAAAAAACGCGCACGAAAAGTGCTAGAAGAAATCATTGCTCTTTTTCCAGATGCTAAGCCTAGTCTTGATTTTACCAATCATTTTGAACTCTTGGTTGCGGTCATGTTATCAGCTCAGACAACGGATGCAGCGGTAAATAAGGTCACACCAGGTCTCTTTGCTGCCTTTCCAACTCCACAAGCCATGTCTGTTGCGACAGAGAATGAGATTGCCTCACACATTTCTCGTCTGGGTCTGTATCGAAATAAGGCTAAATTCCTTAAAAAATGTGCCCAACAGCTACTAGACGATTTTGATGGTCAAGTCCCTCAGACACGTGAAGAGTTGGAGAGTTTGGCAGGTGTTGGTCGCAAGACAGCCAATGTTATCATGAGTGTGGGTTTTGGAATTCCAGCTTTTGCAGTGGATACTCATGTGGAGCGTATTTGTAAACACCACGATATTGTCAAAAAATCAGCGACACCTCTTGAGGTGGAAAAGCGTGTCATGGATATCTTGCCGCCTGAGCAGTGGTTAGCAGCTCATCAGGCTATGATTTATTTTGGACGAGCCATTTGTCATCCTAAAAATCCAGAGTGTGACCAGTACCCACAGTTATATGACTTTAGCAATTTATAAGATGGATCATCAAAAGTTTTTGCTTGATTTTAGGCCTGCTTTGTGCTATAGTATTTGGTAACTAAATATTCCTTTAAACCTGTCCCGTGAGGCAGGCAAGGAGCGCGATAAAGTAGAAGGGTGAAGTCTATACTGTTTGCAGTAGGGCTTGCTTAGCTATACATTTCAAGTCTCCTTGTTTAAGGAGACTTTTCTTTTTGGAGGTTTGTCATGAAGACAAAAGAAGTTGTAGACGAATTGACCGTCAAACGAGCGATTACGCGTATTACTTATGAGATTATCGAACGCAACAAAGATTTGAATAAAATCGTCTTGGCTGGTATTAAAACTCGCGGTGTCTTTATCGCCCACCGAATCCAAGAACGTTTGGAACAGCTAGAAAATCTTTCAGTTCCTGTTGTGGAATTGGACACTAAACCTTTCCGTGATGATGTTAAAAGTGGAGAAGATACTTCTTTGGTTTCTGTAGATGTGACAGACCGTGAAGTCATCTTGGTTGATGATGTGCTCTATACAGGTCGTACTATCCGTGCTGCTATTGATAATATTGTCGGTCATGGTCGTCCTGCGCGCGTGAGTTTAGCAGTTCTAGTCGATCGTGGACATAGAGAATTGCCTATCCGTCCAGATTACGTTGGGAAAAATATCCCAACTAGTCGTTCTGAAGAAATCATCGTAGAGATGGCAGAACTTGATGGCCAAGACAGAGTTCTGATTACTGAAGAAGCTTAGAAAGCTAAAGGAGTAGCCATGTCAGAAAATCAACAAGCATTGAACCATGTGGTGTCCATGGAAGACCTCACTGTCGATCAAGTGATGAAATTGATCAAGAGAGGGATTGAATTTAAAAACGGAGCTCAGCTTCCTTATGAAGACCATCCGATTGTTTCCAATCTTTTCTTTGAGGATTCTACACGGACGCATAAGTCCTTTGAAGTGGCAGAGATTAAATTGGGATTGGAACGACTTGACTTTGATGTGAAGACCAGCTCGGTAAATAAGGGTGAAACACTTTATGATACCATTTTGACTTTGTCTGCTTTAGGAGTTGACGTCTGTGTGATTCGTCATCCAGAGGTTGACTACTACAGAGAGTTAATTGCTAGTCCGACGATTACGACTTCCATCATCAATGGTGGAGATGGTTCAGGCCAACACCCTAGCCAGAGCTTGCTTGATTTGATGACCATTTATGAGGAATTTGGCCACTTTGAGGGGCTTAAGGTTGCTATTGCAGGTGACTTGGACCATTCACGCGTTGCCAAATCCAATATGCAGATTTTGAAACGCTTGGGAGCTGAACTTTACTTTGCTGGACCTGAGGAATGGAGAAGTCAAGAGTTTGCAGACTATGGACAGTTTGTAACTATTGATGAAATCATTGATCAGGTGGATGTCATGATGTTTCTCCGTGTGCAACATGAACGCCATGATAGTGGAGCTGTCTTTTCAAAAGAAGACTACCATGCCCAACATGGCTTGACTCAAGAACGTTATGATCGCTTGAAAGAAACAGCAATCCTTATGCATCCAGCTCCAGTCAATCGTGATGTAGAAATCGCAGACCACTTGGTTGAAGCACCAAAATCACGGATTGTCCAACAAATGACCAATGGTGTCTTTGTTCGAATGGCAATCTTAGAATCCGTACTGGCGAGTAGAAACGCCAACTAAAACACAAGACGTTAAAAGACGCCAGTGAGCGTCCACGAGAGGTGAAAATATGACAAAAAGACTTCTAGTATTAGAAGATGGCACAGTTTTTGAAGGCAAGGCCTTCGGAGCAGATATTGATGTAACAGGCGAAATCGTCTTTAATACAGGGATGACCGGTTACCAAGAATCCATTACAGACCAGTCTTATAATGGACAAATCTTGACCTTTACTTATCCTTTGGTAGGAAATTATGGAATAAACCGTGATGATTACGAATCCATCATTCCAACTTGTAAGGGAGTTGTTGTTTTTGAAGAAGCGCGTAGAGCAAGCAACTGGCGCAACCAAATGACGCTGGATGAATTTTTGAAAGCTAAAAAAATTCCAGGTATTTCAGGAATTGATACGCGTGCACTTACCAAGATTATCCGTAAGCATGGTACGATGCGTGCAACCTTGACCCATGTTGGAGACAGTATGGACCATGTGACGGACCAGCTCCAAGCAACAGTTTTGCCGACAGACAATATCAAGCAGGTTTCTACTAAAACTTCCTATCCAGCTCCAGGGGTTGGTTTAAGCGTGGTGCTAGTGGACTTTGGTCTCAAGCATTCAATTTTACGTGAACTTTCTAAACGCAACTGTAATGTGACGGTTGTTCCGTATTCGACAACGGCTGAAGAAATTCTCCATCTCAATCCTGACGGAGTGATGTTGTCAAACGGTCCAGGTAACCCAGAAGATGTTCCACAGGCACTGGATATGATTCGTGGTGTGCAAGGAAAAATTCCAATCTTTGGTATCTGTATGGGGCACCAACTCTTTGCAATGGCAAATGGTGCTAAGACCTACAAGATGAAGTTTGGTCACCGTGGATTTAACCATGCGGTACGTGAAATTGCTACAGGACGTGTGGATTTTACAAGTCAAAACCATGGTTATGCAGTTAGCCGTGAGGATTTGCCAGAGCATTTGATCATTACCCACGAAGAAATCAATGATAAGTCAGTTGAAGGTGTGCGTCACAGATACCAACCTGCTTTCTCTGTTCAATACCATCCAGACGCAGCTCCTGGTCCACACGACGCTAGCTACCTATTTGACGAGTTTATCGAGATGATGGAAGCTTTTAAACAATCAAACTAAGAACGAGTAAAAGCTCGTCGGAGAATTTATGTTACTGAACACGGACGGAAAGCTCGGAATTTTAGGAAACCAACTTGGATTGTCAATCCTTCCTTGGTTTCCTAAAATTCAATCGCTTTCTATTCGTCCTTTGTATCTTATTTAATGGCAACCTGAGAGTTGCCGAATAGAAAGGCAGGTCGTTTCTTTTAGTCGCTTTCAGGCGAACTAAAAACTCCCTGCACTAGATTTTTTACCGAAAAGTATCGTTTCGCTAAAAAATCGTCGGAGAACTTATTTAATGGCAACCTGAGAGTTGCCGAATAGAAAGGAGAAGATACATTGTTCGCGGAAGTGAACACGCCCTAAGAACTGTGTGAAAAAGATAAACATCGTCTTGACGCTGAAGGCGTCTGCACCGAGTTTCCTATTTTTACTGTGTTCTTTACGGGCTTTGTATCATAAACTATGCCTAAACGTACTGATATTCAAAAAATTATGGTGATTGGTTCTGGTCCGATTATTATTGGTCAAGCTGCTGAGTTTGACTACGCTGGGACCCAGGCTTGCTTGTCTTTGAAAGAGGAAGGTTATGAAGTTGTCTTGGTTAACTCAAACCCTGCAACTATCATGACGGACAAGGAGATTGCTGACAAGGTTTATATCGAACCGATTACACTTGAGTTTGTGACGCGTATTCTTCGTAAGGAGCGTCCAGATGCCTTGCTACCAACACTCGGTGGTCAGACAGGTCTCAACATGGCTATGGAATTGTCTAAAAATGGTATTCTAGATGAGCTTGGAGTTGAGCTTCTCGGTACTAAACTATCTGCTATTGACCAAGCGGAGGACCGCGATCTCTTTAAACAATTGATGGAGGAGCTCAACCAACCAATCCCTGAATCTGAGATTGTTAACACTGTCGAAGAAGCAGTTGCCTTTGCAGCAACAATTGGCTACCCAGTCATCGTCCGTCCAGCCTTTACCCTAGGTGGTACTGGTGGTGGTATGTGTGCTAATGAGGAAGAATTGCGTGAAATTGCTGAAAATGGTTTGAAATTATCGCCTGTGACCCAATGTTTGATTGAGCGTTCAATCGCAGGTTTCAAGGAAATCGAATATGAAGTCATGCGCGACTCGGCTGACAATGCCTTAGTTGTTTGTAACATGGAAAACTTTGACCCAGTTGGGATTCACACAGGGGATTCCATTGTATTTGCCCCTGCGCAAACCATGTCAGACTATGAAAACCAAATGCTTCGTGATGCAAGCTTGAGCATCATTCGTGCCCTTAAGATTGAAGGGGGATGTAACGTTCAGCTGGCCCTTGATCCACACAGCTTCAAGTACTATGTCATCGAAGTAAACCCTCGTGTATCGCGTTCGTCAGCCCTTGCTTCTAAGGCGACAGGATATCCGATTGCTAAGTTGGCTGCCAAGATTGCAGTAGGTTTGACCTTGGATGAAGTTATCAACCCAGTTACAGGTTCAACCTATGCCATGTTTGAGCCAGCCCTTGACTATGTGGTTGCCAAGATTCCGCGTTTTCCATTTGACAAGTTTGAAAAGGGTGAGCGCCGTCTTGGTACGCAGATGAAGGCGACTGGAGAAGTCATGGCGATTGGTCGTAACATCGAGGAATCTCTTCTTAAGGCTTGCCGCTCCCTTGAAATTGGGGTACATCACAATGAAATGCCTGAACTTGCAGCGGTTTCGGATGATGCCTTGATTGAAAAAGTTGTCAAAGCTCAAGATGACCGTCTTTTTTACGTATCAGAAGCCATTCGCCGTGGCTACACACCAGAAGAAATTGCAGAGCTTACAAAAATCGATATCTTTTATCTGGATAAACTCTTGCATATCTTTGAAATTGAGCAAGAATTGGGTGCTCATCCACAAGATCTAGAAGTCTTGAAAACAGCAAAACTAAATGGTTTCTCAGACCGTAAGATTGCTGAACTATGGGAAACGACAGCTGACCAAGTTCGCCAGCTTCGTTTGGAAAGCAAGATTGTTCCAGTTTATAAGATGGTAGATACTTGTGCGGCAGAATTTGACTCTGAAACACCATACTTCTATTCAACCTATGGTTGGGAAAACGAGTCTATCAAGTCTGATAAGGAATCTGTACTTGTCCTAGGTTCTGGTCCAATCCGTATCGGTCAAGGGGTCGAGTTTGACTATGCAACGGTTCACTCTGTTAAGGCTATCCAAGCTGCTGGCTACGAAGCTATCATCATGAACTCAAATCCAGAGACCGTATCTACAGACTTCTCGGTATCTGATAAACTCTACTTTGAACCATTGACTTTTGAAGATGTGATGAACGTCATCGACTTGGAGCAACCAAAGGGTGTTATCGTTCAGTTCGGTGGTCAAACAGCCATCAACCTTGCGGAGCCATTGGCGAAAGCAGGTGTGACCATCCTTGGGACACAGGTTGCTGACCTAGACCGAGCTGAGGACCGTGACCTCTTTGAGCAAGCTCTTAAAGATTTGGATATTCCACAGCCACCAGGACAAACGGCTACCAATGAAGAAGAAGCAGTTCTTGCAGCTCGAAAGATTGGCTTCCCAGTTCTTGTCCGTCCATCTTATGTACTTGGTGGACGTGCTATGGAAATCGTTGAAAACGAAGAAGACCTTCGTTCTTACATGCGCACAGCGGTTAAGGCTAGTCCTGACCATCCAGTCCTTGTAGACTCTTATATCGTTGGACAAGAGTGTGAAGTTGATGCCATTTCAGACGGAGAAAATGTCCTTATCCCTGGTATCATGGAGCATATCGAACGTGCTGGTGTCCACTCAGGTGACTCAATGGCCGTTTACCCACCACAAACCTTGTCGCAAAAGGTTCAGGAAACTATAGCAGACTATACGAAACGTCTAGCAATCGGCCTTAATTGCCTTGGAATGATGAACATCCAGTTTGTTATCAAGGATGAAAAAGTCTACGTTATTGAGGTCAATCCACGTGCCAGCCGTACGGTTCCATTCCTTTCTAAAGTAACCAATATTCCTATGGCTCAGGTAGCAACCAAGCTTATTCTTGGTCAAAGTTTATCAGAACTTGGCTACCAAGATGGTCTTTACCCTGAAAGTACTCGAGTTCATATTAAAGCACCAGTCTTCTCCTTCACGAAACTAGCTAAGGTAGACAGCTTGCTCGGTCCTGAAATGAAGTCAACAGGTGAAGTGATGGGTTCTGATACGAATTTGGAAAAAGCTCTCTATAAAGCCTTTGAAGCTTCTTACCTACACTTGCCAACCTTTGGTAACGTTGTATTTACCATCGCTGATGATGCCAAAGAAGAAGCCTTGGACTTGGCTCGTCGTTTCCAAAATATTGGCTATGGAATCCTCGCGACAGAAGGGACAGCAGCCTTCTTTGCCAGTCATGGATTGCAAGCCCAACCTGTTGGTAAGATTGGTGATGACGATAAGGATATTCCAAGCTTTGTTCGTAAAGGAAGAATTCAAGCTATCATTAACACAGTAGGAACCAAACGAACTGCAGACGAAGATGGTGAGCAGATTCGCCGTTCAGCCATTGAACACGGAGTGCCCCTCTTTACAGCCCTAGATACAGCTAACGCCATGCTTAAAGTATTGGAAAGCCGTAGTTTTGTTACAGAAGCAATCTAGTTGAGAAAGAATTTTCACAGTTAAAAAGCCAGCGTCAGAAAACGCTGGCTTTTCCAATACTGGTGTTGCTTATTTCAGCTATCATGCTTTCCTTAAGAATCGTTCTAAAATGTGATATAATAAGAATAAATTGGAAATAGGTAAACTATTTTCATTATATTTTCAAAAACTCCATTAACAAACTAGGTAAAGACAAGATTAGAAAGTGAATATTCCTATGTCTTCTTACAAAAAGGTCTCCCTTTCTGAGATCAATCAATCTATTGAAACTCCCAATAACAATCATTTTTGGCAAAATCTAAAGGCATTTTTAGGGCCTGGAGCTCTTGTAGCAGTTGGTTATATGGATCCTGGAAACTGGATTACCAGTGTGGTTGGTGGTGCTTCCTACAAGTATAGTCTCTTATTTGTTATTTTGATTTCATCCATTATTGCCATGCAGTTACAACAAATGGCTGGAAAGCTTGGTATTGTGACTAGGATGGATTTAGCGCAGGCAACAGCTCATCATGCTCCTAAGTGGCTCCGTTATAGTCTGTGGGTGATTGTAGAATTAGCTTTAATGGCGACAGACTTGGCTGAGGTTTTGGGTTCAGCGATTGCTTTGAATCTTTTGTTTAAAATACCGATTATGGTGGCTATCCTCCTAACGGTTTTAGATGTGTTTCTTTTGCTTTTGTTGATGAAATTTGGCTTCAAGAAGATTGAAGCTATTGTTACAACCCTTATCTTAACTATATTAGGAATATTTTCTTATCTGGTGGCTTTATCTAATCCAAGTATTCAGGGTATCTTTGGTGGCTATTTACCGACATCAACTTTGTTTGAGAGTCCTTTGCCGGGACATGAGAGTCAACTGACTTTGGCTTTAGGAATTGTAGGAGCGACAGTCATGCCCCATAATCTCTATCTCCATTCATCCCTTTCGCAAACAAGGAAAATCAACCATAAGGATAAAAAGGATGTTCGAAAAGCTGTGCGTTTTATGACCTGGGACTCAAATCTTCAGTTGTCGCTAGCCTTTGTTGTCAATTCCTTGCTTCTCATTTTAGGAGCATCGCTCTTTTTTGGTCATGCGTCTGAAATTTCAGCATTCTCTCAAATGTACAATGCTTTACAGGATTCGAAAATAGCAGGAGCAATAGCCAGCTCAACTCTGTCAACTTTATTTGCTCTAGCCCTTTTAGCAAGTGGCCAAAATTCTACTATCACAGGCACCTTGACAGGACAGATTGTCATGGAAGGTTTCTTACATATGAAATTACCTCAGTGGATTATCCGTATCGGTACACGTATTTTTGCCTTGCTTCCTGTGATTATAGTTGCTGTTTTGTTTGGACATCAAGAAAAAACCTTGGATCAGTTGTTGGTCTATTCACAGGTCTTTCTTTCCATCGCTCTTCCGTTTTCAATCTTCCCCTTAATCTATCTTACCTCTAAGAAGTCAGTGATGGGAGAATTTACCAATGCCAAGTGGAATACAATCCTTGGCTACGTAGTTTCAATCATCTTGACCATTCTCAATATCAAGCTGCTTTTCGATATTTTTTAAATTCGTTTAAATCAGCTCTGGGCATCAGCTTGAGGATTGATAAAGGGATAATAGTAGTGCTTGATTCATGAAAAGAAGTAAAAAAGAACAGTTGAAACTGTTCTTTTTTTTGTAGTTTATATGTTCACCCTCAATTAGTTTTTGCGATAAGCTTTAATACTGTGGCTATACCACTCTTGCATTTCTTTTGATGGTGGTGTCATATAATCCCCATACATCTGGGTTAAAAATTGATCATATTTTTTAGGGACGGGCAACATACGGCCTTCAAACTCAGTCAAGATGAGTTCTTTAAAGGTATCAACTGGGAAGACTTCTTTCATTCCTTCTTTACCAATACCAATTCCTCCCTCATATTGAGGAGTGTTGGTTGCAGCATTTTTGACTAAATGCTCAATTTTCTTGTAAAAGTAACGGGGATTGACCAATCGGAGGGCGTACCAGCTACATAATCTTAGAAAATCTTTTAACTTGCTATCACCGTGAACTGCGCGTGATTTTTTGATATAAGCTAGTTGACGAAGGGCTACATACTTATAACTCTTGTCAACAATGCTCAAGTCTGTAAAGCGATCAATTGGAAAGACATCGATAAAGAGACTGGTGTCATGACGTTTGTACTTAACATGGTCTTCGATAACAGTAGAAGTATCCAAAATTGATGCGAAATTATGGAAGTACCAAGAAGAAGTGTCGTATGAAAGAACCTTGTAGCGAGGATGATTTTCTTCCTCAATAATCTTCAGTAAGCGCTCATAATCTTCACGATAGAGAGATATATCAATATCATCATCCCAGGGAATCATACCTTTGTGGCGGATAGCTCCAAGCATGGTTCCATAACTGAGAAAATAAGGAATATCATGTTTCTTACAAGTCTCATCAATATAGTCTAGCAGGGCTAGTTGAATTTCTTTAATTTCTTCTTTTTCTAAATATTGCATCCTAATCCTCCAATTTGTAGGCATGAAATTCATGACTGTAGAAGCGTTTTTCTTCAGGTGGCAAGGTCATATAATCTCCATAAAATTGTGTCAAAATAGTATCAAAATTTTCAGGTGCGGGAAGGTTTAAATTCTCAAAGGGTAAATCGATTGTTCTATCGAAGGTACCACTTGGGAAGACTTCCTTTTCCTTAAATTTAGAAGGGATAAAAGCCATATACTGCCCATTCTCACGACTATATTTTTGAATTTCTTTCTCGATTTTATTTGCAAAATAACGGGGAGAAACAGGGCGAAGGAGCAACCAAAAGGCTGTTCGTATCCAATCTTTTATAATGCTATCTTTATAGACAATATTTTTATGTTTACTGAAAGACAGAAGTTTGAAGCTTTCCAGTTTATAACAAGTATCAATGACCTTAGGGTCATCAAAGCGATCCATAGGGAAAATATCGATAAAGATACCAGAATCATAGGTTTTTGTATTTCGAGTATCGATTATTTTAGTCGTACTATCGGTTATTTTGATAAAGTTGTTAAAGTAGTTTTTATCTGTTTCTAAGGATAGAAGCTTATACTTGCTTTTTTCCTTTTGGAAAATGGTAATAAATCGTTGGTAGTCTTCTCTAGGCATAGATAAATCAATATCGTCGTCCCAAGGGATAAAGCCTTGATGTCGAACCGCCCCAATCAGAGTACCGTAGTTAATGATATAGTTGATATTGTGCTTTTTGCAGAGAGTATCAATATAATCCAAAATTTCTAATTCAATTTGTTTGGCATCTTCAATGCTAAGTTGTTTCATTCTAAACTCCTAAGATTTTTTGAATCTATTTTTTAAGGCTAGGACATGGTTTAAAAATTCATAGAAAATGCTATCTTTGGTGAAGACAAGTAGACCAATATAAGAGATGGCTGATAGCAAGACAATCAAACCAGTATTAATCAAAAATGGCAAATTAATGACCATATCCACAGGATACAAGAAATTAATCAGGAAATAAATTCCTACAAAGGAAAGTGAAAAGAGCGAGTATCGAACAGTATAGCTAAAGATATGTCCTAAGTGGATGAGTTGTTTTCTATGGATGAAAATGATATAGAAAACAAGTAGAGAGGCCTCTGATAGCATAGTTGTCAGTAAGTAGTATTCAGGAGCCACGATGTGGTTGAAAAAGAGGAGACTATTTAAGCCCAAATTGAGTAATCCTGCAAAGACTGTATAGACTGTGATTCGTTTTTCATAGCCATTTGTAAAGAGAATTTGGGAACCAAGAATGGTATCTAAGGCCAGGATAATCGTACGAAAAGCGAAGAGAGAGGTTAAGATACCACCTCCGATATATTTTTCACTACCGTAAAGTAGGATGGCATTTGGTCCTAAAACCATGAGTCCGAAACTCAGTGGAATGATAAAGAAGTTAAAGATTCGACTACCTCTATTAACTAGGGAAACATAGGCTTCTTTGTCTCCTTTACCTAAATAGTAACTGAGACGAGGTACACTCACTCCGATAGCTCCTGTCACAACACCAGCTATAACGGTCACAATTCGCTGTGCCATAGTATAGTAACTAACGTTAACATCAATCCCTGTTTTAACGAGGAAGAGACGGTCCAAAAATGTGAAGAGCATATTGGCATTGGCAAAGACCAACATAGCCGTAAGAGGGAGAAAGAGCGGTTTAAAATCACTTAGGTGAATCTTAACAAGCTTAATGTCTCTTTTAATCCAAAAATAACTAATTAGATAGTTGATCAGTGTCGATAAACTCATTACAAGTGTATAGACAACAATATCGTGTTCATTTTTGACAAACAGGAAAATAGAGACCAGCATCAGGATACGGATGAAGGCAGTCTTGTAAAAAAGAAAACTGTAATTTTCCAGGGCTTCATTGACCCATTCGATTGAAAAAATCTGGGCAATGAGTTGAATCCCCATAACAAGGTAGACTTTTTTGACGATTGGATTATCTGTAAAGAAGAGAGGATAGGCTAGGATATAGACAGCAGTAGTCAAAATTGTACAAGCTATGCACAAATAAAAAAGACTAGAGAAGGTCCTATTCAGATCTTTTTTGTTATCCTTGACATTACTGATAGCTCGCAAACCGTAGTTATAGACTCCATAAGTCGCAAAGGGCAAGAAAAAAGACAAAATAGTGTCAACTGAGTTGAAGTAACCATAGTCAGTTCGGTCCAAGACACGGGCGACATAGGTTCCAGTTAGGATGGGAAAAATAATATTTAAGACGCGAATTCCCATATAAGATAGAGCATTTAATTTTATACTTTTCATTCAATTTACCTCGTTTTTCATTATATCATAAAGTCAGCTAATAAGAAATGAAGGGCAGTAAGGTAAGTGATTCCTTTGAAGTTTCAAAGTTTTATTTTAAGTTTTCTTTAAGGAAACTATATTATTCTGAAGAACTCTAAAATTTCACAGCCATTTATTGGTAATGACTTCAGAATTCCTAGTCATTACTAGAAATGGACTAGCTTCTTTGAAGATATAGAATTGCTTCATCCTCCTATTCTAGAACGGGAGGTCCGGTATTTCTTTCATGATAGGACTAGATTGTGGTATAATAGAGAGAATAAGTTTTTTTAGTAAGATAAAGGAGAAAATAGATGATTTATGCAGGAATTCTGGCTGGTGGAACTGGCACACGCATGGGAATCAGTAATTTGCCAAAACAATTTTTAGAACTAGGTGATCGACCTATTTTGATTCATACAATTGAAAAATTTGTCTTGGAACCAAGCATTGAAAAAATTGTAGTTGGCGTCCATGGAGATTGGGTTTCCCATGCTGAGGACCTTGTAGATAAATTTCTACCTCTTCATAAGGATCGTATCATCATTACAAAGGGTGGTGCTGACCGCAATACAAGTATTGAGAAAATCATTGAAGCCATTGATGCTTATCGTCCGCTTACTCCAGAGGATATCGTTGTTACCCACGATTCTGTTCGTCCATTTATTACACTTCGCATGATTCAAGACAATATCCAACTTGCCCAAAATCATGACGCAGTGGACACAGTGGTAGAAGCGGTTGATACCATCGTTGAAAGCACCAATGGTCAATTTATTACAGATATTCCAAATCGTGCTCACCTCTATCAAGGACAAACACCTCAAACATTCCGTTGCAAGGACTTCATGGATCTTTACGGTTCTCTCTCTGCTGAAGAGAAGGAAATCTTGACAGATGCATGTAAGATCTTTGTAATCAAAGGAAAAGATGTGGCCTTGGCTAAGGGTGAATATTCAAATTTGAAAATTACTACAGTAACAGATTTGAAGATTGCAAAAAGTATGATTGAGAAAGACTAGTGAAATGATTAATCAAATTTACCAACTAACAAAGCCTAAGTTTATCAATGTCAAATACCAGGAAGAGGCTATTGATCAAGAGAATCATATCCTCATTCGCCCCAATTACATGGCTGTCTGTCATGCGGATCAGCGTTACTATCAAGGAAAACGTGATCCAAAGATTTTGAATAAAAAACTTCCAATGGCAATGATTCACGAGTCATGTGGAACCGTTATAGCTGACCCTACAGGAACATACGAGGTTGGGCAAAAAGTTGTCATGATTCCTAATCAGCCTCCTATGCAAAGTGATGAAGAATTTTATGAGAACTACATGACAGGGACACATTTCTTGTCTAGTGGATTTGATGGCTTTATGAGAGAGTTTGTTTCTCTTCCTAAAGATCGTGTGGTGGCTTATGATGCTATCGAAGATACGGTTGCAGCGATTACAGAGTTTGTCAGTGTCGGTATGCACGCTATGAGTCGTCTATTGACCCTTGCTCATAGCAAGCGGGACCGAATCGCCGTTATCGGAGATGGAAGTTTAGCTTTTGTGGTTGCTAATATTATCAACTATACTTTGCCAGATGCAGAGATTGTGGTTATTGGTCGTCATTGGGAAAAATTGGAACTTTTCTCATTTGCCAAAGAATGTTATATTACTGATAATATTCCTGAAGATTTGGCCTTTGACCATGCTTTTGAGTGTTGTGGTGGTGATGGTACTGGACCAGCTATTAATGACTTGATTCGCTACATTCGTCCTCAGGGAACGATTCTCATGATGGGAGTTAGCGAATATAAAGTCAATCTCAATACTCGTGATGCCTTAGAAAAGGGCTTGCTCTTAGTTGGGTCCTCTCGTTCTGGTCGCATTGATTTTGAAAATGCAATCCAAATGATGGAAGTCAAGAAATTTGCCAATCGTCTTAAAAATATCCTTTATCTAGAAGAACCTGTAAGAGAAATTAAAGATATTCACCGTGTCTTTGCAACCGATTTAAACACAGCCTTTAAAACCGTGTTTAAGTGGGAAGTATAAGAACTGGAGGTTAATTGTGGAGAAAATCATTAAAGAGAAAATTTCTTCCCTACTTAGTCAAGAAGAGGAAGTCCTCAGTGTTGAACAACTGGGGGGAATGACCAATCAAAACTATTTGGTCAAAACAACAAATAAGCAATACATTGTTAAATTCTTTGGTAAAGGGACAGAAAGGCTGATCAATCGTCAAGATGAAAAGTACAATCTTGAACTACTAAAGGATTTAGACTTAGATGTAAAAAATTATCTTTTTGATATTGAAGCTGGTATCAAAGTAAATGAGTATATCGAATCTGCGATTACGCTTGATTCAACGTCAATCAAGACCAAATTTGATAAAATTGCTCCAATTTTACAAACTATCCATGCATCTGGCAAGGAATTAAGGGGAGAATTTGCTCCTTTTGAAGAAATCAAAAAATACGAATCCTTGATTGAAGAAAAAATCCCTTATGCCAACTATGAAGCTGTTCGAGAAGAAGTCTTCTCTTTAGAGAAAAGACTGGCTGACTTAGGTGTTGACAGAAAATCTTGTCATATCGATTTGGTGCCTGAAAACTTTATCGAATCACCTCAAGGACGACTTTATCTGATTGACTGGGAATATTCATCAATGAACGATCCAATGTGGGATTTGGCTGCCCTCTTTTTAGAGTCCGAATTCACTCCCCAAGAGGAAGAAGAGTTCTTATCTCACTACGAGAGTGCCCAAACACCTGTCACTCGTGAAAAGATTGCAATCTATAAAATTTTACAAGACACTATTTGGAGTCTATGGACAGTCTATAAAGAAGAGCAAGGGGCAGATTTTGGTGACTATGGTGTGAATCGTTACCAAAGAGCTGTTAAAGGTCTGGCTAATTATGGAGGTTCATATGAAAAATAAAAATGGAGTTTCCTTCGGTCTACTCTCAGGTGTTTTCTGGGGGTTAGGTCTAACAATTAGCGCTTACATCTTTTCGATTTTTACAGATTTGTCACCCTTTGTGGTGGCTGCTGCTCACGATTTCTTGAGTATCTTTATTCTACTAGCTTTTCTCTTGGTAAAAGAAGGAAAAGTTCGTCTCTCAATTTTCTTAAATATTCGCAATGTTAGTGTTATCATAGGAGCCTTGCTAGCTGGTCCTATCGGAATGCAGGCCAATCTTTATGCGGTTAAGTATATCGGAAGTTCCTTGGCTTCATCAGTATCGGCTATTTATCCTGCGATTTCAGTTTTATTGGCTTTCTTCTTTTTAAAGCACAAGATTTCGAAAAATACCGTGTTTGGGATAGTCTTGATTATTGGAGGGATAATTGCTCAGACCTATAAGGTTGAACAGGTCAATTCCTTCTACATTGGTATTCTCTGTGCTTTGGTTTGTGCTATTGCATGGGGAAGTGAAAGTGTTCTTAGCTCTTTTGCCATGGAAAGTGAATTGAGTGAAATCGAGGCCCTCTTAATCCGTCAAGTAACTTCATTCTTGTCCTATCTTGTGATTGTGCTCTTCTCTCATCAGTCATTTGCAGAAGTGGCCAATGGGCAGTTACTAGGTCTCATGATTGTCTTTGCTGCCTTTGATATGATTTCCTACTTGGCTTATTATATCGCTATCAATCGCTTGCAACCAGCCAAGGCTACAGGCTTGAATGTGAGCTATGTAGTATGGACAGTCTTGTTTGCAGTTGTTTTCTTGGGTGCACCGCTAGATATGCTGACAATTATTACGTCACTTGTCGTCATTGCTGGAGTTTATATTATTATTAAAGAATAAAGGAGATTTGTGTGAAAGCTATCATCTTAGCAGCGGGATTGGGAACTCGCTTGCGTCCTATGACTGAAAATACCCCTAAAGCCTTGGTTCAGGTTAATCAAAAACCCCTGATTGAGTACCAAATTGAGTTTCTCAAAGAAAAAGGAATCGATGACATCATCATCATCGTTGGTTATCTTAAAGAACAATTCGATTACTTGAAAGAAAAATATGGAGTTCGCCTCGTTTTCAATGATAAATACGCTGACTACAATAACTTTTACTCTCTCTATCTTGTAAAAGAAGAATTGGCCAACAGCTATGTTATCGATGCCGATAATTATCTCTTTAAAAATATGTTCCGCAATGATTTGACACGTTCTACTTATTTTAGTGTTTATCGTGAAGATTGTACCAACGAATGGTTCTTGGTCTATGGAGATGACTACAAGGTTCAAGATATTATTGTTGATAGCAAGGCAGGTCGCATCCTTAGTGGTGTATCCTTCTGGGATGCTCCAACTGCAGAAAAGATTGTCAACTTTATTGACAAGGCTTATGCAAGTGGTGAATTTGTCGATCTTTACTGGGACAATATGGTTAAGGATAATATCAAAGAACTGGATGTCTATGTTGAAGAATTAGAAGGCAATAGCATCTATGAGATCGATAGTGTCCAAGACTATCATAAATTAGAAGAAATTCTTAAAAACGAAAATTAAAGATTCCAACATCTGACTAAAATAGTCGGATGTTTTTTTGATTTTTTACGAATAAATAGATGAGTAGAAAAAGAAATGGAGAGATTTATGAAAATCACAAACTATGAAATCTATAAGTTAAAAAAATCAGGTTTGACTAATCAACAGATTTTGGCAGTTCTAGAATATGGTGAAAATGTTGATCAGGAACTTTTATTGGGTGATATTGCAGATATATCAGGTTGCAGAAATCCAGCTGTTTTTATGGAACGTTATTTTCAGATAGACGATACGCATTTGGAGAAAGAATTTCAAAAATTTTCATCTTTTTCTATTTTAGATGACTGTTATCCTTGGGATTTGAGTGAAATATATGATGCGCCTGTACTTTTATTTTACAAGGGAAATCTGGACCTCTTGAAATTCCCGAAGGTAGCGGTCGTAGGAAGTCGTGCTTGTAGCAAACAGGGAGCTAAGTCAGTTGAAAAAGTCATTCAGGGATTGGATAATGAACTGGTTATCGTCAGTGGATTAGCCAAGGGCATTGACACAGCAGCTCATATGGCAGCTCTTCAGAATGGCGGAAAAACCATTGCAGTGATTGGAACAGGACTGGATGTGTTTTATCCTAAAGCCAATAAACGCTTGCAAGACTACATCGGCAATGATCATCTGGTTCTCAGTGAATATGGACCTGGTGAACAACCTCTAAAATTTCATTTTCCTGCCCGTAATCGCATCATTGCTGGACTTTGTCGAGGTGTGATTGTAGCAGAGGCTAAGATGCGCTCTGGTAGTCTCATTACCTGTGAGCGAGCAATGGAAGAAGGACGCGATGTTTTTGCTATTCCTGGAAGTATTTTAGATGGATTATCAGACGGTTGCCATCATTTGATTCAAGAAGGGGCAAAATTGGTTACAAGTGGGCAAGATGTTCTTGCGGAATTTGAATTTTAAGACAAAATTTCTCTTTCTAAACCAACTTTTCTTCTATATATAGGTGCTAAGTCTTGACAGTTATGGCAAAATGGTTTACACTTTATAAAGTTTATTACTTTGAAAAGGTGTGATACTGTGGCTACGGCAACAAAAAAGAAAAAATCAACAGTTAAAAAAAATCTAGTAATCGTGGAGTCGCCTGCTAAGGCGAAAACGATTGAAAAATATCTCGGCAGAAACTACAAGGTTTTAGCCAGTGTCGGGCATATCCGTGATTTGAAGAAATCCAGTATGTCAGTCGATATTGAAAATAATTATGAACCGGAATATATCAATATCCGAGGAAAAGGTCCTCTCATCAATGACTTGAAAAAAGAAGCCAAAAAAGCTAATAAAGTCTTTCTGGCGAGTGACCCGGACCGTGAAGGAGAAGCGATTTCATGGCATTTGGCCCATATTCTCAACTTAGATGAAAATGATGCCAACCGTGTGGTCTTCAATGAAATCACCAAGGATGCGGTCAAAAATGCTTTTAAAGAACCTCGTAAGATTGATATGGACTTGGTCGATGCCCAACAGGCTCGTCGTGTCCTAGACCGCTTGGTAGGCTATTCGATTTCTCCTATTTTGTGGAAGAAGGTTAAGAAGGGCTTGTCAGCAGGTCGCGTTCAGTCCATAGCTCTTAAACTCATCATTGACCGTGAGAATGAAATTAATGCTTTTCAGCCAGAAGAATACTGGACAATTGATGCTGTCTTTAAAAAGGGAACCAAGCAATTTCAGGCTTCCTTCTATGGAGTGGATGGTAAAAAGCTGAAACTGACTAGCAATGATGAGGTCAAGGAAGTCTTGTCTCGTCTGACTAATAAAGACTTTTCAGTGGATCAGGTGGATAAGAAAGAGCGCAAACGCAATGCTCCATTACCCTATACCACTTCATCTATGCAGATGGATGCTGCCAATAAAATCAATTTCCGTACTCGAAAGACCATGATGGTTGCCCAACAGCTTTATGAAGGGATTAATATTGGTTCTGGTGTGCAAGGTTTAATTACCTATATGCGTACCGATTCGACTCGTATCAGTCCAGTGGCGCAAAATGAAGCAGCAAGTTTCATTACGGACCGTTTTGGTAGCAAGTATTCTAAGCATGGTAGCAAGGTTAAAAATGCTTCTGGAGCTCAGGATGCCCACGAGGCTATTCGCCCGTCTAGCGTCTTTAATACACCGGAAAGTATTGCTAAGTATCTGGACAAGGATCAGCTCAAGCTTTATACTCTTATCTGGAATCGTTTTGTGGCTAGCCAGATGACAGCTGCTGTCTTTGATACTATGGCTGTTAAATTGTCTCAAAATGGGGTTCAATTTGCTGCCAATGGTAGTCAGGTTAAGTTTGATGGTTATCTTGCCATTTATAATGATTCTGACAAGAATAAGATGTTACCAGATATGGCTGTTGGAGATGTGGTCAAACAGGTCAATAGCAAACCAGAGCAACATTTCACTCAACCGCCTGCTCGCTATTCTGAAGCGACACTGATTAAGACCTTGGAGGAAAATGGGGTTGGCCGTCCGTCAACTTACGCACCAACCATTGAAACTATTCAGAAACGTTACTATGTTCGCCTTGCAGCCAAACGTTTTGAACCGACAGAGTTGGGAGAAATTGTTAATAAGCTCATCGTTGAATATTTTCCAGATATCGTAAACGTGACCTTCACAGCTGAAATGGAAGGCAAGCTGGATGATGTCGAAGTCGGAAAAGAGCAGTGGCAACGTGTCATTGATGCTTTTTACAAACCATTCTCTAAAGAAGTCGCCAAGGCTGAAGAAGAAATGGAAAAAATCCAAATCAAGGATGAACCAGCTGGATTTAACTGTGAAGTGTGTGGCAGTCCAATGGTCATTAAACTTGGTCGTTTTGGTAAGTTCTACGCTTGTAGCAATTTCCCAGATTGCCGTCATACCCAAGCAATCGTGAAAGAAATCGGTGTAGAGTGTCCAAGTTGTCATCAGGGACAAATCATTGAGCGTAAAACAAAACGTAACCGCCTTTTCTATGGTTGCAATCGCTATCCAGAATGTGAATTTACCTCTTGGGATAAGCCTGTTGGTCGTGACTGTCCAAAATGTGGCAACTTCCTCATGGAGAAAAAAGTCCGTGGTGGTGGCAAGCAGGTTGTTTGTAGCAAGGGTGATTACGAAGAAGAAAAGATTAAATAAGAAGAGAGTCCTGAAAGTGAATTTCAGGCTCTTTTGGTTAGAACTTGACAAAATTCACCATTGTATGCGAAACTAGAAGAAGATTATTTTAACTAGGAGAAGTTATGCGTCTTATCTATTTGATAATTGGTTTTTTATCATTGGCCTTGGCTATTATTGGGGTTGTTTTGCCCTTGCTGCCTACAACGCCTTTTCTTTTGTTGTCTATTGCTTGTTTCTCAAAAAGTTCCAAGCGCTTCGAAGACTGGCTTTATCATACTAAGCTCTATCAAGCATATGTGGCTGATTTTCGCGAGACCAAGTCTATTGCGCGTGAACGAAAGAAAAAAATTATCGTATCTATCTACATCTTGATGGGAATTTCCATTTATTTTGCCCCTCTCTTACCAGTCAAAATCGGTCTGGGTGCTTTGACTATCTTTATAACCTATTATCTCTTTAAGGTTATTCCAGACAAAGAATAGTTAAAATAGTAGTTATTTGCCTTGATAAAATTGAAAGCATATTCACAACAATATGATATAATAAATTTAAAGTAATCTTCAAGGAGAATCAAATGATTTACGAATTTTGTGCTGAAAATGTGACCTTGCTTGAAAAAGCGATGCAGGCTGGAGCTCGTCGAATCGAACTTTGTGACAATCTAGCAGTTGGTGGGACAACTCCCAGCTATGGAGTGACCAAGGCAGCGGTTGAATTGGCAGCTAACTACGATACAACCATCATGACTATGATTCGTCCACGTGGTGGTGACTTTGTCTATAATGACCTAGAAATTGCTATCATGCTAGAAGATATTCGTTTGACTGCTCAGGCTGGAAGTCAAGGAGTTGTATTTGGAGCTTTAACTGCTGATAAGAAGTTGGATAAGTCTAATCTGGAGAAGTTAATTACTGCATCGAAAGGAATGGAAATTGTCTTTCATATGGCCTTTGATGAATTGAGTGATGAGGATCAACTGGAAGCTATTGACTGGCTTAGTCAAGCTGGTGTTACTCGAATCCTGACTCGTGCGGGTGTATCTGGTGACTCCTTAGAAAAACGTTTTGCTCACTATCACAGAATTTTGGAACAGGCTAAAGGTAAGATTGAAATTCTACCAGGTGGGGGGATTGACCTTGACAACCGTCAAACCTTTATCGACCAGCTTGGCGTGACACAATTGCATGGAACCAAGGTTGTCTTTTAAAAAATAGAAAGGAACTGCTAGCTTTGGGTAGCAGTTTTCACTTATGTTTGAAATTTTTAAATCCTATCAGTTGAATCAAGAAAAGGCTTATGATTATGGTTTTGTAGAAAATGGTGGAGTCTGGACCTATAGTTGCCAGATTTTGCAAGGTGACTTTGTCATGACTGTGTCCGTAGTTGATGGAAACTTGAGCTTTCAAGTCTTTGATCAGGAAACAGGTGATCTCTATCCTCAAGTCCATATGGAAAGCATGACAGGAAGTTTTGTTGCAAGTGTCCGTGAGGCTTGTCTGGAGATTCTCTACCAGATTCGGAAGGCTTGTTTTGAGGTACAGGATTTTATCTGTCCTCAGACTAAGCGTATCATGGCTCAGATTCAGGAAAAGTATGGTAATCAGTTGGAGTATCTGTGGGAGAAATCGCCTGATACAGCAGTGTTAAGACACGAAGGAAATCAAAAGTGGTATGCCGTCTTGATGAAAATCTCTTGGGATAAGCTGGAAAAGGGCAGAGAAGGACAGGTGGAAGCAGTCAACCTCAAACATGACCAAGTAGCTGACTTACTTTCAAAAAACGGCATTTATCCAGCTTTTCATATGAATAAACGTTACTGGATTAGTGTGGCGCTTGATGATACTTTATCAGATGAAGAAGTACTGGAATTGATAGAAAGAAGCTGGAATTTAACCACTAAAAAATGAAACATTTCAAGGATTTTCAATTAGCAAAATATTCTCTACTGAAGAAATTTTCAGAAAATATTGGATTTTTTCTTGACAAGTACTTTTGCCTATGCTAAAATACTAAACAAGATATCAAACGAAGGAGAAAGTCAAACATGAAAGCAGCTAAGTTTAATCAATTCGCTTTGTTGTTGAGGTACTCGGGCTAGTGCAAAAAGCATTAGTCCTGTTTGGCTTACCAAGCGGGAGTGAATCAACATCTCGCTTGGGTTTCTGAGCGAGATGTTTTTTTAAAACCACATTTGGAAAAGGGGAAATCTTATGAGAACAGTTGAATTTCTAGATACCAGCCTTCGGGATGGAGAACAGACACCGGGTGTTAACTTTTCAATCAAGGAAAAAATTGCCATTGCAAGACAGCTGGAGAAATGGGGCATTTCAGCCATCGAAGCTGGTTTTCCAGCGGCTAGTCCAGACTCATTTACGGCAGTTCAGGAGATTGCTAAGGCCTTGAAGAAAACAGCGGTGACTGGTTTAGCACGCTCTGTCAAGTCTGATATTGATGCTTGTTACGAGGCCCTCAAGGACGCCAAGTATCCACAAGTGCACGTCTTTATTGCAACCAGTCCGATTCACCGAAAGTATAAGCTCAATAAGAGCAAGGAAGAGATTTTGGAAGCAATCAGTGAGCATGTCTCTTATGCACGTTCCAAGTTTGAAGTGGTCGAATTCTCTCCTGAAGATGCGACCAGAACAGAGTTGGATTTCCTTCTACAAGTTGTTCAAACAGCGGTTGATGCAGGTGCGTCTTATATCAATATTCCTGATACGGTAGGATTTACCACACCAGAGGAATATGGAGCTATCTTCAAATACTTGATTGAGAATGTCAAGACGGATCGTCAGATCATCTATTCGCCTCACTGCCACGATGACCTTGGAATGGCAGTGGCTAATAGCCTTGCTGCTGTCAAGAATGGGGCAGGACGTGTCGAAGGAACTATCAACGGTATTGGTGAGCGAGCTGGAAATGCTGCTTTGGAAGAAATAGCAGTGGCTCTCAATATTCGCCAAGATTACTATCAAGCAGAAACTAGTATTGTTTTAAATGAAACCATCAATACGTCAGAAATGGTTTCTCGCTTTTCAGGAATTCCAGTTCCTAAAAACAAGGCTGTGGTCGGTGGTAATGCCTTCTCTCACGAATCTGGTATTCACCAAGATGGAGTTCTTAAAAATCCCCTCACTTATGAGATCATCACCCCTGAATTGGTTGGTGTTAAGAGTAATAGTCTTCCGCTTGGAAAATTGTCAGGTCGCCATGCCTTTGTAGAGAAACTAAGAGAATTGGCCCTAGAATTTACAGAGGAGGACATCAAGCCACTCTTTGCTAAGTTTAAGGCTCTAGCAGACAAGAAGCAAGAAATCACAGATGCAGATATTCGAGCTTTGGTAGCTGGAACCATGGTTGAAAATCCAGAAGGCTTCCACTTTGATGATTTACAACTACAAACTCATGCGGATAATGATATAGAAGCACTCGTTAGCCTAGCTAATATGGAAGATGAGAAAGTCGAATTTAATGCGACAGGACAAGGTTCTGTTGAAGCTATATTCAATGCTATCGACAAATTCTTCAATCAATCCGTTCGCTTGGTGTCCTATACTATTGATGCTGTGACGGATGGAATCGATGCCCAAGCTCGGGTTTTGGTCACTGTTGAAAATAGAGATACAGAAACCATCTTTAACGCAGCAGGTCTTGATTTCGATGTGTTGAAGGCTTCAGCTATTGCCTACATCAATGCCAATACCTTTGTTCAAAAGGAGAATGCTGGTGAGATGGGACGCAGTGTTTCCTATCGTGACATGCCGAGTGTGTAAAGGAGAATGCTATGACAAAAAAAATAGTAGCTCTAGCAGGGGATGGAATCGGCCCAGAAATCATGGAGGCTGGTTTAGATGTTCTGGAAGCTCTAGCTGAAAAAACAGGTTTTGACTATGAGATTGATAGACGACCTTTTGGAGGTGCAGGTATCGATGCTGCAGGGCATCCCTTACCTGATGAAACCCTCAAGGCAAGTAGAGAAGCAGATGCAATTCTCCTAGCGGCTATCGGCAGTCCACAGTATGATGGGGCAGTGGTTCGGCCTGAACAAGGCTTACTGGCTCTCCGTAAGGAACTCAATCTCTATGCCAATATTCGCCCAGTCAAAATCTTTGAGAGTCTCAAGCATTTGTCACCTCTCAAACCAGAACGAATTGCTGGGGTAGACTTTGTCGTGGTGCGGGAGTTGACAGGCGGGATTTACTTTGGAGATCATATTCTTGAAGAGCAAAAAGCGCGTGATATTAACGACTATAGCTATGAGGAAGTGGAGCGGATTATTCGCAAAGCCTTTGAAATTGCAAGAAATCGCAGAAAAATCGTTACTAGTATCGATAAGCAAAATGTTCTAGCGACCTCAAAACTCTGGCGGAAAGTAGCTGAGAAGGTCTCACAGGATTTCCCAGATGTGACCTTGGAACACCAGTTAGTAGACTCAGCTGCCATGCTCATGATTACCAATCCTGCCAAGTTTGATGTTATTGTAACGGAGAATCTTTTCGGAGATATTCTATCTGATGAATCAAGCGTTTTATCTGGCACACTTGGGGTTATGCCATCATCCAGTCATTCTGAAAATGGACCAAGTCTCTATGAACCTATTCACGGTTCAGCACCTGATATTGCTGGTCAAGGAATTGCAAATCCTATCTCCATGATTTTATCAGTGGCGATGATGTTGAGAGATAGTTTTGGACGTTATGGGGATGCAGAGCGTATCGAGCGTGCTGTTGAGGCAAGTCTAGCGTCTGGTATTTTAACAAGAGATATAGGTGGACAGGCTTCGACTAAGGAAATGACAGAAGCTATTATTGCAAGGTTATGAAGTTAGACGAAAGAATTACTCTAGTCCTTTTGATTTGGAATGTCATAGTTTTCTTGATTTATGGCATTGACAAATCTAAGGCAAGGAGAAGAGTTTGGCGCATCCCAGAGAAAATCTTACTCATTTTAGCCTTTACTTGTGGTGGTTTTGGTGCCTGTTTGGCAGGAATCATCTTTCACCACAAGACTCGAAAATGGTATTTTAAAACAGTTTGGTTTCTCGGGATGGTGTCCACACTAGTAGCCTTATATTTTATTTGGAGGTAATGGATGGCAGGAAAATCGATTTTTGATAAATTATGGGACCGTCATGTCATCACAGGAGAAGAGGGGCAGCCCCAACTCATGTATGTGGATCAGCACTATATCCACGAGGTGACCAGTCCTCAGGCTTTTCAAGGATTACGAGATGCAGGACGCAGATTGAGACGACCAGACTTGACATTTGGAACCTTTGACCACAATGTCCCGACAGTCAATATCTACGATATTCGAGATGTGATTTCTAAGGCTCAAATTGATAAGCTGGCTGAAAATGTTGAGGAGTTTGGGATTGAACATGCGGCCCACGGTTCTGAAAAACAGGGGATCGTTCATATGGTTGGTCCAGAGACAGGACGGACCCAACCAGGAAAATTCATCGTATGTGGAGACAGTCATACGGCTACTCACGGAGCTTTTGGAGCCATCGCCTTTGGGATTGGGACTAGTGAGGTTGAGCATGTCTTCGCTACCCAGACCCTCTGGCAAGTTAAACCCAAGAAAATGTTGGTAGAATTCACTGGAGTTCCTCAAAAAGGAGTTTATTCCAAGGATTTCATTCTCTCCTTAATTGCTAAATACGGCGTTGCTTGCGGTGTAGGCTACGTGGTGGAATATAGAGGACAAGCTATTGATGCACTGAGCATGGAAGAGCGAATGACCATCTGCAATATGTCCATCGAGTTTGGATCCAAGATGGGAATCATGAATCCGGATCAAACCACCTTTGATTATCTCAAGGGACGCGAGTGTGTTCCAGAGGACTTCGAAGAGGCTGTGGCGGATTGGAAAACAATTGTCAGTGATGATGATGCTGTTTATGATAAGGTTATCCAGATGGATGTCTCAGATCTTGCTCCTATGGTGACCTGGGGAACCAACCCTGCTATGGGAGTTGACTTTGACAGTAGTTTCCCAGAAATTAAGGATATGAATGATGAACGAGCCTACAATTATATGGACTTGGAGCCTGGTCAAAAGCCAGCAGATATTGAACTGGGCTATATCTTTATCGGTTCTTGTACCAATGCTCGTCTCAGCGACTTGCAACTGGCTGCTCGATTTGTCAAAGGAAAGAAAATAGCTCCCAATCTAACAGCAATTGTAGTTCCAGGCTCTCGTCCTGTCAAACGAGCTGCTGAGAAGTTGGGCTTGGACAAGGTCTTCCTAGATGCTGGTTTTGAGTGGAGAGACCCAGGTTGCTCCATGTGCCTAGGGATGAATCCTGACAAGGTACCTGATGGTGTTCACTGTGCCTCAACCAGCAATCGGAACTTTGAGGACAGACAAGGATTTGGCGCTAAGACCCATCTCTGCAGTCCAGCCATGGCAGCTGCGGCAGCTATCGCAGGGCGATTCGTAGATGTTCGGCAAATGCCAGAAGCCCAGTAAGGAGAGGATATGGAGAAATTTACAGTTTATACGGGAACGACCGTTCCTCTCATGAATGATAACATCGACACCGACCAAATCCTACCCAAGCAGTTTCTAAAGTTGATTGATAAAAAAGGCTTTGGTAAGTACCTCATGTACGCTTGGCGTTATCTGGATGACAAGTACACCGAGGACCCAGACTTTGTCTTTAACCGACCTGAATATCGGAAAGCAACTATTCTCATATCAGGGGATAACTTTGGCGCAGGTTCTTCGAGGGAGCATGCAGCTTGGGCATTAGCTGACTACGGTTTTAAAGTCGTGATTGCAGGGTCTTTTGGGGATATTCATTACAATAATGAACTCAATAATGGCATGTTGCCTATTGTACAGCCCAGAGAGGTTAGAGAGAAACTGGCCCAGCTAAAACCAAGTGACCAGGTAACTGTGGACTTGGATCAACAAAAAATCATCTCACCAGTTGGAGAATTCACTTTTGAAATCGATAGTGAATGGAAACACAAGCTCTTAAATGGTTTGGATGATATCGGTATTACTTTGCAGTATGAAGATTTGATTGCTGCTTATGAAAAACAACGACCAGCCTACTGGCAGGATTAGAAGAAAAATAGAAAAGGAAATAGAATTATGACAAAACACATTCAATGGAACGGAACACTTTCACAAGAAGGCTATGACATTTTAAAAGGTGAGGGCGGTTGTATCGTTTGTCCTACCAAAGTTGGTTACATCATCATGACTAGTGATAAGGCAGGACTTGAGCGTAAGTTTGCAGCCAAAGAACGCAAACGTAACAAACCAGGTGTTGTTCTCTGCGGTAGCATGGATGAGCTTCGTGCTTTAGCACAACTCAACCCAGAAATTGAATCCTTTTACCAAAAACATTGGGATGAAGATATTCTTCTTGGTTGTATCCTTCCTTGGAAACCAGAAGCTTTTGAAAAGCTCAAAGCATACGGTGATGGCCGTGAAGAACTCATGACCGACGTTCGTGGTACTAGTTGTTTCGTTATCAAGTTCGGGAAAGCTGGTGAACAATTGGCTGCCAAACTTTGGGAGGAAGGTAAGATGGTCTATGCCTCATCTGCAAATCCATCTGGAAAAGGAAACCGTGGTAAGGTAGAAGGTATTGGAGAACGCATCGAAGGAGCAGTGGACCTTGTCATCGAAGCAGACGACTACGTGGCATCTATCCAGCCTGACAAAACGATTGAAACACGCTATGAGCAAGGTGTGATGGTCTCAATGGTCGATAAAGACGGCAAACTCATCCCAGAACAAGGAGGAGCTCGTTCAACCTCACCAGCTCCAGTGGTTATCCGCAAAGGGCTTGACATTGATAAAATCATGATGCACCTGTCAGATACCTTTAACTCATGGGACTACCGTCAGGGCGAGTATTATTAGAATGTAGAAGAAGTGGGGAGAAAATAATCTCTCCTTTCTTTTGTTATTTACACAAGTAAAATCCGAACAATATATTTTAATTTATAAAATTATTTGACAAAAACTGTACTTTAGTTTATAATAAATTAAGGAAACGTCGGAAAAGACGTAGTGATGCGAGAGCATAGGTAGGTCATTACAAAAGAAACGAGACATCGATATGTTAAATGAATTTCCAATTTTTGATTACGAAGATATTCAATTGATCCCAAATAAATGTGTCATTAAAAGCCGTGCAGAAGCGGACACAAGCGTCACTCTAGGAAATCACACCTTTAAACTACCTGTTGTACCAGCTAATATGCAGACGATTTTGGATGAAAATGTAGCAGAGCAACTGGCTAAAGGTGGTTACTTCTACATTATGCACCGTTTTGATGAAGCAGGACGCATTCCTTTTATCAAACGCATGCATGATCAAGGGCTCATTGCTTCTATCTCTGTCGGTGTTAAGGACTATGAGTATGATTTCGTTAGCCAGCTCAAGGCTGATGCTCCAGAATACATCACGATTGATATTGCTCATGGTCATGCAGATAGCGTGATTTCTATGATTCAACACATCAAGAAAGAATTGCCAGATACCTTTGTCATTGCTGGAAATGTGGGAACACCAGAAGCTGTGCGTGAACTTGAAAATGCTGGTGCGGATGCTACTAAGGTCGGAATTGGTCCTGGTAAGGTTTGTATCACCAAGGTCAAGACTGGTTTTGGTACAGGTGGTTGGCAGTTGGCTGCTCTCCGTTGGTGTGCTAAGGCGGCACGTAAACCGATTATAGCTGATGGAGGAATTCGTACTCATGGTGATATTGCCAAGTCTATCCGCTTCGGTGCCAGCATGGTCATGATTGGATCCCTCTTTGCAGGACACATCGAAAGTCCAGGGAACACGATTGAAGTCGATGGCGAACAGTTCAAAGAATATTACGGTTCAGCCTCACAATATCAAAAAGGTGCTTATAAAAATGTCGAAGGAAAACGCATCTTGCTTCCTGCCAAAGGTCACCTGCAAGACACTTTAACTGAGATGGAACAAGACCTTCAAAGTGCTATTTCCTACGCTGGTGGACGTGAGGTTGCAGACCTCAAACACGTTGATTATGTTATCGTGAAAAACTCTATCTGGAATGGGGATGCGTCCCACTAAGACGGTCTATCTCACTAGAAAAAAACTTGTTATTAGAGTAAATTTTTGTTATAATAAAACAAGTTTCCACCCTTAGTGTAATGGATATCACGTAAGATTCCGGTTCTTGAGATGGGGGTTCGATTCCCTCAGGGTGGATGTAAACATCCTAAAAAGCCTTTAATAGGGCTTTTTTCTTTACACTGCTCTAAATTTGTCCCTAAAACTGAAAATCATATTCTATAGTGTGCCCAAATCCCCTCCAGTTCCGTTTTAAAGTGACTCAGGGGGCTTTTTTTGATATAATAAAAAGGACTGTTATCAGTTAGAAAGAGGTTGGTATGAAAGAATTACAAACTGTACTAAAGAATCATTTTGCAATCGAATTTGCAGACAAAAATTTACTGGAAACTGCCTTTACTCATACGAGTTATGCCAATGAGCACCGCCTCTTAAAAATTTCACACAACGAACGCTTGGAATTTTTAGGAGACGCTGTTCTACAGTTATTGATTTCAGAATATCTGTATAAAAAATATCCTAAAAAACCTGAGGGTGACTTGTCTAAACTCCGTGCCATGATTGTCCGCGAGGAGAGTTTGGCTGGTTTTGCGCGTGATTGCCAGTTTGACCAGTTTATTAAGCTTGGTAAGGGGGAAGAAAAATCGGGTGGTCGCAATCGTGATACCATTCTTGGTGATGCCTTTGAAGCCTTTCTCGGTGCCCTCCTTTTAGATAAGGATGTGGCCAAGGTCAAGGAATTTATTTATCAAGTCATGATTCCTAAGGTTGAAGCAGGCGAATTTGAGATGATTACAGACTACAAAACCCATCTCCAAGAGTTACTTCAGGTCAATGGCGATGTGTCTATTCGTTATCAGGTGATTTCTGAAACAGGGCCTGCCCACGATAAGGTCTTTGATGTAGAAGTTCTGGTTGAAGGCAAGAGCATTGGTCAAGGTCAAGGTCGTTCTAAGAAATTAGCAGAGCAGGAAGCTGCCAAAAATGCCGTTGAGAAAGGGCTGGATTCATGTATTTAAAGGAAATCGAAATTCAGGGATTCAAGTCTTTTGCTGATAAGACTAAGGTCGTCTTTGACCAAGGTGTGACGGCAGTTGTTGGACCCAATGGATCTGGAAAGTCAAATATCACAGAAAGCCTGCGATGGGCATTGGGAGAGTCCAGTGTTAAGAGCCTCCGTGGTGGCAAGATGCCGGATGTTATCTTTGCTGGGACCGAAAGTCGCAAACCACTCAATTATGCTTCTGTAGTTGTGACTCTGGATAATAATGACGGATTTATCAAGGACGCAGGTCAAGAAATCAGGGTAGAACGCCATATCTATCGTAGTGGAGATAGCGAATACAAGATTGACGGCAAGAAAGTCCGTCTGCGTGATATTCATGACCTCTTTTTGGATACAGGTTTGGGCCGAGATTCCTTCTCTATTATTTCCCAAGGGAAGGTTGAAGAGATTTTTAATTCTAAGCCTGAGGAACGGAGAGCTATTTTTGAAGAAGCTGCAGGAGTTTTGAAATACAAGACTCGCAGAAAAGAAACAGAGAGTAAACTGCAGCAAACTCAGGATAATCTGGATCGTCTAGAAGACATTATCTACGAGTTAGATAATCAAATCAAACCTCTTGAGAAGCAAGCTGAAAATGCCCGTAAGTTTCTAAATTTGGAAGGTCAGCGTAAGGCCATTTACTTGGATGTTTTGGTTGCTCAAATCAAAGAAAATAAGTCTGAACTAGAGTCGACTGAAGAAGAGTTGGCTCAGGTTCAGGAACTCTTGACGGGCTATTACCAAAAGCGTGAAAAATTAGAAGAAGAAAATCAGAATCTCAAGAAGCAACGTCAAGATTTACAAGCTGAGATGACCAAAGATCAGGGCAGTTTGATGGATTTGACCAGTCTAATTAGTGATTTAGAGAGAAAATTAGCTTTATCGAAACTAGAATCTGAACAAGTAGCCCTGAATCAACAGGAAGCACAAGCCCGTTTGGCTGCTTTGGAGGATAAGAGAAATTTACTCAGCCAAGAAAAATCTGATAAAGAAAGCTCTTTAACTCTGTTAGAGGAAAATCTAGTCCAAAATAATCAAAAACTGAATCAATTAGAGGCTGAATTACTAGCTTTTTCAGATGATCCTGATCAGATGATTGAGCTTCTACGTGAACGCTTTGTAGCTCTTTTACAAGAAGAAGCGGATGTCTCAAACCAGCTGACCCGTATTGAGAATGAGTTGGAAAATAGTCGTCAGCTTTCTCAAAAACAAGCAGATCAACTACAAAAACTAAAAGAACAACTGGCTACAGCTAAAGAGAAGGCCAGTCAGCAAAAAGAAGAACTTGAAACTGCCAAGGAGAAGGTTCAGAAATTATTGGCCGATTATCAAATCTGTGCCAAGGAGCAAGAGGAGCAGAAAACTTCCTATCAAACTCAACAAAGTCAACTCTTTGACCGTCTGGATAGTCTCAAAAACAAGCGGGCTAGAGCCCAAAGTCTGGAAAACATCCTGAGAAATCATAGTAACTTTTATGCAGGTGTTAAGAGTGTTCTCCAAGAGAAAGATCGTCTAGGTGGAATAATTGGGGCAGTTAGTGAGCATCTGACCTTTGATGTGCATTATCAAATTGCCCTAGAGATTGCGCTTGGAGCCAGCAGTCAGCATATCATCGTGGAAGATGAAAACGCGGCAACTAAGGCGATTGATTTCCTCAAACGAAACAGAGCTGGTCGTGCCACCTTCCTTCCTTTGACAACGATCAAGGCGCGTACGATTTCTAGTCAGAACCAAGATGCTATCTCTGCAAGTCCAGGTTTCCTTGGTATGGCAGATGACTTGGTGACATTCGATAATAGGTTGGAAGCTATTTTCAAGAACTTGCTAGCTACGACGGCTATTTTTGATACCGTAGAACACGCGCGTGCAGCAGCTCGTCAGGTTCGTTATCAGGTTCGTATGGTGACATTGGACGGTACAGAGTTGCGCACAGGTGGCTCTTACGCAGGTGGAGCCAATCGCCAGAACAACAGTATTTTTATCAAGCCAGAACTGGAGCAATTGCAAAAAGAAATTGCTGAAGAAGAAGCAAGTCTTCGTTTAGAAGAGGTATCTTTGAAGACCTTGCAAGATGAGATGGCTAGATTGACAGAAAGATTAGAAGCTATCAAATCTCAAGGAGAGCAGGCACGTATTCAGGAGCAAGGCTTGTCCCTCGCTTATCAGCAGACCAGTCATCAAGTTGAAGAACTGGAAACTCTTTGGAAACTCCAAGAAGAGGAATTAAATCGTCTTTCTGAGGGAGATTGGCAAGCAGATAAGGAAAAATGCCAAGAGCGACTTGCTACTATTTCCAGTGACAAGCAAAATCTGGAAGCTGAGATTGAAGAGATTAAGTCTAATAAAAATGCCATCCAAGAACGTTATCAGAACTTGCAAGAACAGGTAGCGCAAGCTCGCTTGCTTAAGACAGAACTACAAGGGCAAAAACGTTATGAAGTAGCTGATATTGACCGTCTAGGCAAGGAATTGAATAATCTAGATATCGAACAAGAGGAAATCCAGCGCCTTCTTCAAGAAAAGGTTGATAATCTGGAGAAGGTTGATACAGATTTGCTCAGTCAACAGGTAGAAGAAGCCAAAACTCAGAAAACAAACCTCCAACAAGGTTTAATTCGCAAGCAGTTTGAGTTGGATGATATTGAAGGTCAACTGGATGATATTGCTAGTCATTTGGATCAGGCTCGCCAGCAGAATGAAGAGTGGATTCGCAAGCAAACACGTGCTGAAGCTAAGAAAGAAAAGGTCAGCGAGCGCTTACGTCATCTACAAAGCCAATTAACAGACCAGTATCAGATTAGCTATACTGAAGCTTTAGAAAATGCGCATGAGTTGGAAAATCTCAATCTGGCAGAGCAAGAGGTGCAGGACTTAGAGAAGGCTATTCGTTCGCTGGGTCCGGTCAACTTGGAAGCTATTGACCAGTACGAAGAAGTTCACAACCGTCTGGACTTTCTAAATAGTCAGCGAGATGATATTTTATCAGCGAAAAGTCTGCTTCTTGAAACCATCACAGAGATGAATGATGAGGTCAAGGAACGATTTAAATCCACCTTTGAAGCTATTCGTGAGTCCTTTAAAGTGACATTCAAGCAGATGTTTGGTGGAGGTCAGGCGGACTTGATATTGACTGAGGGCGACCTTTTAACAGCTGGTGTGGAGATTTCTGTTCAACCTCCAGGTAAGAAAATCCAGTCGCTTAACCTCATGAGTGGTGGTGAAAAAGCTCTGTCAGCTCTAGCTTTGCTTTTCTCCATTATTCGTGTCAAGACCATTCCATTTGTTATCTTGGATGAGGTAGAGGCTGCACTTGACGAAGCCAATGTTAAACGTTTCGGGGATTACCTCAATCGATTTGATAAGGACAGCCAGTTTATCGTCGTAACCCACCGTAAGGGAACCATGGCGGCAGCCGATTCTATCTATGGAGTGACCATGCAAGAGTCAGGTGTCTCAAAAATTGTTTCGGTTAAGTTAAAAGATTTAGAAAGTATTGAAGGATGACAATTAAACTAGTAGCAACGGATATGGACGGAACCTTCCTAGATGAGAATGGACGCTTTGATATGGACCGCCTCAAGTCTCTCTTGGTTTCCTACAAGGAAAAAGGGATTTACTTTGCGGTGGCTTCGGGGCGCGGATTTTTATCTCTAGAAAAATTATTTGCTGATGTTCGTGATGACATTATTTTTATCGCAGAAAATGGCAGTTTGGTCGAATATCAAGGTCAGGACTTGTATGAAGCGACCATGTCTCGTGAGTTTTATCTATCAACTTTTGAAAGGCTGAAAACGTCACCTTATGTAGATATCAATAAATTGCTCTTGACGGGGAAAAAGGGCTCTTATGTGCTAGATACGGTTGATGAGACCTATTTAAAAGTGAGTCAGCACTATAATGAAAATATACAAAAAGTAGCGAGTCTGGAAGATATTAAAGATGACATTTTCAAATTTACAACCAACTTCACAGAAGAAACGCTAGAAGCTGGGGAAGCTTGGGTAAACGAAAATGTCCCTGGTGTTAAGGCCATGACAACTGGCTTTGAATCCATTGATATTGTTCTGGACTATGTCGATAAGGGTGTGGCCATTGTTGAATTGGCTAAAAAACTTGGCATCACAATGGATCAGGTTATGGCTTTTGGAGACAATCTAAATGACTTGCATATGATGCAGGTTGTGGGACATCCTGTAGCTCCTGAAAATGCACGACCTGAAATTTTAGAATTAGCAGAGACAGTGATTGGTCATCATAAGGACCAGTCGGTTATAGCTTATATGGAGGTCTTATAATGGCAGATATAAAATTGATTGCATTGGACTTGGACGGGACCTTGCTGACTACTGATAAAAGGCTGACGGATCGCACCAAGGCAACCTTGAAAGCTGCGCGTGATCGTGGTATCAAGGTCGTATTGACAACTGGTCGTCCCTTAAAAGCCATGGATTTCTTTCTCCATGAGCTAGGGACTGATGGTCATGCAGATGAGTATACGATTACTTTTAATGGAGGTTTAGTTCAGAAAAATACAGGTGAAATCCTTGATAAAACAGTCTTTTCATATGATGATGTGGCACGTTTGTATGAAGAAACAGAGAAATTATCACTGCCTCTTGATGCCATCTCAGAAGGAACTGTTTATCAAATTCAATCTGACCAAGAAAGTCTTTATGCCAAATTCAATCCAGCATTGACCTTTGTTCCAGTAGACTTTGAAGACTTGTCTAGTCAAATGACCTACAATAAGTGCGTGACTGCCTTTGCTCAAGAACCCTTGGATGCAGCCATTCAGAAGATTTCTCCAGAATTGTTTGACCAATATGAAATCTTTAAATCACGGGAAATGTTGCTAGAGTGGTCACCAAAGAATGTTCATAAAGCAACAGGTTTGGCAAAACTGATCAGCCATCTAGGAATCGACCAAAGCCAAGTGATGGCCTGTGGTGACGAGGCCAATGACCTTTCTATGATTGAATGGGCAGGGTTTGGTGTTGCCATGCAAAACGCTGTTCCTGAAGTTAAGGCAGTCGCAAATGTAGTGACGCCAATGACCAATGATGAAGAGGCTGTTGCTTGGGCTATCGAAGAATATGTGCTAAAGGAGAACTAAGATATGGGATTGTTTGACCGTCTATTCGGAAAAAAAGAAGAACCTAAAATCGAAGAAGTTGTAAAAGAAGCTCTGGAAAATCTTGATTTGTCTGAAGATGTTGAGTCTTCTCTTACAGAAGCTGAGGAAGTTTCTCAAGAAGCTGTGCTCCAAGAAGAGAAAATCCAAGACACAGTTGAAGAAAGTATGGATTCAGGGTCAGATGTAGAGGTTCATCAAGAAGAAGTCGAAGTATTGCCAAACTCAGAAGAAGTCACAGAGGAAGGGAATACTGAGCTCCTAGAGACTGTAGAAGAAAATAGTTCTGAAGTGCTTGAACCAGAAATGACTCAAGCAGAAGAAACTGTTCAGGAAAAATATGACCGCAGTCTTAAGAAAACTCGTACAGGCTTCGGAGCTCGTTTGAACGCCTTCTTTGCTAATTTCCGCTCTGTCGATGAAGAATTCTTCGAAGAACTGGAAGAACTGTTGATCATGAGTGATGTTGGTGTTCAAGTCGCTTCTAACTTAACAGAGGAGCTTCGTTACGAAGCCAAGCTTGAAAACGCCAAGAAACCGGACGCACTTCGTCGTGTCATCATTGAGAAATTGGTTGAGCTTTATGAAAAGGATGGTAACTACGATGAAAGCATCCACTTCCAAGATGGCTTGACAGTCATGCTCTTTGTTGGTGTTAATGGTGTTGGGAAAACAACTTCTATCGGGAAACTAGCCCACCGCTACAAACAAGCAGGTAAGAAGGTCATGTTGGTTGCGGCAGATACCTTCCGTGCAGGGGCAGTAGCCCAGCTAGCTGAATGGGGTCGTCGTGTGGACGTTCCAGTTGTGACTGGACCTGAAAAAGCTGATCCAGCTAGTGTTGTCTTTGATGGTATGGAACGTGCCGTAGCAGAAGGGATTGATATTCTCATGATTGATACTGCAGGTCGTCTACAAAATAAGGACAATCTTATGGCTGAGTTGGAAAAGATTGGTCGTATCATTAAACGTGTTGTGCCAGAAGCGCCTCATGAAACTTTCTTGGCTCTTGATGCATCAACAGGTCAAAATGCCCTGGTACAGGCCAAAGAATTTTCAAAAATTACACCTTTGACAGGAATTGTTTTGACTAAGATTGATGGAACTGCTCGAGGTGGTGTTGTTCTAGCCATCCGTGAAGAACTCAATATTCCTGTAAAATTGATTGGTTTTGGTGAAAAAATCGATGATATTGGTGAGTTTAACTCAGAAAACTTTATGAAAGGTCTCTTGGAAGGCTTAATTTAATCAGAAGCAAAAATCCTGCAAGGCATAAACTTGCAGGAATTTTTTTATTCTAAGCGACCATCTTGACGATAGGCGATATCTGGTTGCCAAGTCCATTTGGCACCAAATTTTTCAAGTAAGTCAAAGCTGGCTTGAGGTCCCATGCTTCCAGCTTTATAGTCATGAAGTGGGGCACCATTTTCAGCCCAGAGCTCTTCGATACGGTCAATCAATTTCCATGATGCGCCAACTTCATCCCAGTGGCTAAAGTTAGTTGAGTTGTTATTTAAGACATCATAAATCAATTTCTCGTATGGTTCTGGAGAAGCACCAGTTGCGGTCGCATCTGTGCGGTAATCAAGTGAGTTAGGAGCTAAGTTGAATTCTTCTCCTACTTGTTTCCCATTTAGGCTAAGAGAGAAGCCTTCTGTTGGTTGGATATAGATGGTCAAAATATTTGGAGCAAGTGGTTCTCCAAAGATAGAATCCATTTGTTTAAAGACGATGTTGACATGAGTTCCTTTTTCAGTCAGACGTTTACCAGTACGGAAGAAGAAAGGAACACCACGGAAGCGATCGCTGTCTACAAAGAAGGCACCAGATGCAAAGGTTTCAGTTGTAGATTCTGGATTCACATTTGGCTCACTACGATAAGAGATATATTTCATGCCATCAATCTTACCTGAACGGTATTGACCACGGATAAAGTGTTCTTTAAGCTCTTCATCCGTTGGATGATAGAGGTTTTTAAAGACCTTAATCTTTTCGGCACGAATCTCGTCTTTTGTGAAGCTTGCTGGTTTGTCCATAGCAAGGAGAGAAAGAAGTTGTAGTGTATGGTTTTGTACCATGTCACGGAGTGCACCAGATTGGTCATAGTAGCCACCACGTTCTTCTACACCCAAGCGCTCCGCAAAGGTAATTTGAACATTGTCGATAAAGTCCTTGTTCCACACATTTTCAAAAATCAAGTTTGCAAAGCGAACTGCAAAGATACTTTGGATCATTTCCTTACCAAGATAATGGTCAATACGGAAAATTTGTTCCTCGTCAAATGTTGCTAGGAGCTCGTCATTCAACTTGCTTGCAGTTGCGTAATCTGTACCAAATGGCTTCTCAACGATTAAGCGCTCAAAACCTTTACCATCCACAATGTTTTCAGACTTGAGGTGTTTGGCGATAGTTCCAAAGAACTGAGGTGCCATAGACAAGAAGAAGAGCTTGTTGTGTTCAGCTTGGTACTTGTCATTTAGTTCAGCCTGCAATTGACGTAAAGCAATGTAGTGTTCTGTATCATTGACATCATGACTTTGATAGTAGAAGTGACTAGCGAACTCCTGAGCTTGTTCGGTACTATCTGCCAAATCAAGGATGGATTCGACTACAACAGATTCAAAATATTCCTTGCTCCAAGGACGACGAGCAGTTCCAATGACTGCAAAGTGCTCGGAAAGATTGCCGGATTTATATAGTCTAAAAAGGGAAGGGTAGAGCTTGCGTTTAGCCAGGTCTCCACTCGCACCGAAAATTGTAACAATAACCTTAGATGACATCTAGCTACCTAATTTCTATTTTTATTCCTAGTCTTGCTAGGTATGAGGAAACCTCATTTCATAAACTTAATTCTAACATAATTTTCCGAAAAATCAAAAAATCCAATACGAGATAGAAAAAAACTGCAAGGAAATCCTTACAGTTTGCGTTTAGACGTTTAAGACCTTGTCCAAGAACTCTTTCAGACGAGGGTGTTGAGGGTTGTCAAAGATTTGATCAGGTGTTCCGTCTTCAAGGAACTCGCCATCTGCAGTAAAGATAACGCGGTTGGCAACCTGACGGGCAAATCCCATCTCATGGGTTACGATGATCATGGTCATACCTTGCTCAGCCAATTCCTTCATAACGTTTAGTACGTCTCCGACCATCTCAGGGTCAAGAGCGGAAGTTGGCTCATCAAAGAGCATGATATCAGGATTCATGGCGAGTCCACGAGCGATAGCCACACGTTGTTTTTGACCACCTGATAGGCTATCTGGATTAGCATTAGCTTTATCTGCTAGCCCAACCTTGTCAAGCAATTCCATTCCCAATTTCTCAGCTTCTTCCTTAGTCATCAACTTGTGCTCAATAGGAGCAAAGGTGATGTTGTCCAATACGGACATGTGAGGGAAGAGGTTAAAGTGTTGGAACACCATTCCGATATTTTCACGAACGTGGTCAACGTTGGTTGTTTTTTCAGTTAAGTCATAGCCGTTCACAGTGATGTGACCACTAGTGACTTCTTCTAGAAGGTTGAGGCTACGAAGGAAGGTCGATTTACCAGAACCTGAAGGACCGATGATGCAAACAACATCTCCTTCATAGAACTTAGTCGTAATTCCTTTTAAAACCTCATTTTTTCCATAATGTTTGTGTAAATCATTTACATCAATTTTTAATTTTGCCATTAACGAATCCTCTTTTCTAAGCGTTTCGCTAGTCTAGTCAAAAGTGTGATAATTACAAGATAGAAGATAGCAAGGATTGCATACATCTTGAAACTTTGGTAGTTACGGGCGATGATAATCTTACCAGTTTGGAAGAGTTCAACCAAACCGATAGCAGATACGATGGTTGTATCTTTAAGAGCGATAACGAATTGGTTAACAAAGTTTGGCAACATCAATTTAGTTGCTTGTGGCAGGATAATCTTACGCATGGTTTTGCCATAAGAGATACCCAAGCTTCGGCTGGCTTCCATTTGACCAACTGGGACGGCTTGAATACCACCACGAACAATTTCAGCGATATAAGCCGCTGCATTGAGTGAGAGGGCGATAGTACCAGCTACGAAGTCGTTAATTGGACTTTGTTGTCCTGTGATAGACTCGATGAAGTTTGGAATTCCCCAGAAGATGAAGGCTGCAAGAATCATCAAAGGAATACCACGGATAACGTCAACGAAAATCTCAGAAATCACACGAAGAGATTTGTATGGGCTAACGCTAAACATACCAAAGATAATCCCGATAACAATAGCAATAGCAAATGAGATAAGAGCTAGAGCAAGAGTGATACCAAGACCGCTAAGGAGTTGTTTGTAGTTGTTTTGAAGCAAGCCCCAGATAGTTGTCTCATCAACAGTACTTGTTGATGCAGATGAAGATTCGCTAGCTAGGTATTTATCAAGAATCTTTTGGAATTCACCGTTTGCTTTGAGGTTTGCAAGTCCGTTATTGAACATTTCAATCAATTCTGGATTTGCTCCTTTTTTAACGGCAAAGGCTGTTTCACCGATTGGAGTTCCAGCGATTGGAGTCTTCAATTTTTGACCTTGGCTGATAGAATATTTGAGAACAGGCTCATCATCCATAACCGCATCAATGGCCCCAGTATTTAGACTGTCATACATTGACGAACCATCAGCAAAGGTTTTGATTTTGTAACCGTATTTGCTTTGATTTTCTGTTAGGAAGGTTTGAGAAGCAGTTCCGTTTTTAACACCGACTGTTTTTCCTTTCAAATCTTCATAAGAAGCAATAGTGCTTGATTCCTTGACACCAAGGATGGTATTAGCAGTGTAGTAGGATTCTGAGAAATCAAAAGTTGCCTTACGAGCATCTGTGACAGACATACCAGCAATGATACCATCTGCTTGACCAGCTTGGACAGCGCTAATAGCTGCATCGAAACCAGGGTTAGTAATTTCAATTTCAAAACCTTGGTCCTTAGCGATTGCCTTAATCAATTCCATATCAATACCAGTGAATTGGTTGCTTGAATTTTGGAAAACAAAAGGTGCAAAAGAAGAATCGCTGGCAATGATATATTTAGCTTTAACAGGAATGGCTTTTAAGCCTGCTAGAGTAGTTGTAGTTGGCACTGCTGAAGATGATGAAGCAGTCCATTTCTTGATGATTTTATCAAGACTACCATCTTTTTTCATTTCAGCCAAGGCTTGGTTAAATTCAGTAACTAGGTGCTCGTATTTGCTTCCTTTTTTAACACCGAAAGCAAAACTCCCTACAGCTTCACCGTCCATTTCAATATGGAGGTCTTGACCTTGGTTAATAGCATATTCGATAACAGGTTTGTCATCCATCATGGCATCGATGGCACCAGCACTCAAGCTGTTGTTCATCAAATCACTAGTGTCAAATGTTTTAATAGTAAAGCTGTATTTATCTTTGATTGTTTCAAGAAAACGTTGAGCGGCTGTTCCGTTTTTAACACCAACAGTTTTACCAGTTAATTGGTCGTACTTGCTAATCTTGTGTGCCTTTGTAGTTGCAATGACAACTTTTGTATCATAGTAAGTATCAGACATGGTGAAGACTTTTTCACGTTCTTTAGTCTTTGTCATCCCTGCCATGATAGCGTCAGCTTGACCAGCTTGAACCGCATTGACCGCTGCGTCAAATCCAGGATAGGACATCTGAATATTCCATCCCTTAATCTCAGCGACCTTGTTGATAATGTCAACATCAATTCCTTTATAAGTTTGATCTGAATCTTTAAACTCAAAAGGCGCATAGGCGGTATCAGAAACAATCTTAATCGTCTCTGCTTTCGCAATACCTAATGAGAAAATTGGGAATAAAATTAGCAAAAATGCTAGAAATTTTTTCTTCATTTTTAGTCTCCTTTTCCGAATATTTTCCCATTATATCAGAAAAAGTAAAAAAAGGCAAATTTTTATATTTCTGTGTCAGAAAATGTAACATTGTTTTTTCTTTTCTTTCTTGAATTGCTATTAAAAAGTGCTATAATAATAGTATATATAGAAGAAAAGAGGACAGGGATATGAAGAACAAAAGAATATTTAAAGACTTCCAAGCTTCAAAAATGAGTTTAAACATTTACACAAGCCCCTTGTTAGCCTTTGCTTTTGTCTTCATAGGAGAGTTTGTGGCTTATACTCTGTATGGTATTAGTTTGTTTGCTCTCATCGGACTTGCTAGAAATTTTGGAGAGGCTGGTCAAAATCTTGCAAGCTACTTGCAGACTTTGCATGCGAGCTTGACGGATAAATCAAGTGACCTTCATTTAATTTTAGAATTGCTGTCTTTTGGTTTTATTCTCAATACTGTGTTCAGATGGACTAAAAAAGTTGAGAAAAGACCTATTCGAACCTTGGGATTTTATAGAGAGAATTTTCTCAGCAATCTTCTGAAAGGATTTGGCATAGGTCTGACTCTTTTTCTCCTTACTTTGTTAGGTTTGGTAGCCTTGGGCCAATATCGTTTGGAGTCCATTCGCTTGAATCCTTATTCGCTTTTCTTTGTTGTCTTTTCTATCCCATTTTGGATTTTACAGGGGACAGCAGAAGAAGTGGTGTCCCGTGCTTGGCTCCTTCCTCAATTGGCCTCAAGAACCAATTTAAAACTTGCTGTTGTCATATCTAGCATATTTTTTACCCTGCTTCATATGGGGAATTCTGGTTTAACACCTCTATCTCTAGTGAATCTCTTCTTATTTGGAGTTGCCATGTCTCTTTACCTGCTCAAAACCGATACAGTTT
Source organism: Streptococcus bovismuti (assembly GCF_042436615.2). Lineage (GTDB taxonomy): Bacteria > Bacillota > Bacilli > Lactobacillales > Streptococcaceae > Streptococcus. The sequence continues at coordinate 131,874 of NZ_JBHMFR020000001.1, forward strand.
GGGGTGTTGCAGGTATTCATGGCGCTTGGAATTTTGCTCAGGGCAATCTCTTTGGGATTTTAGTTAGTGGTCAACCATCAGGAACATCTCTGATGACCTTTTTACCACAAGGAAATCAAGCCTGGCTATCAGGTGGTTCTTTTGGGATAGAAGGTTCTATCATGACAAGTTTAGTCTTGTTACTTTTGATTTTCTATCTCGCTCATCAATTAAAGAAAGAAAATGAAAGGATGTGACTTCGGTCTGTCCTTTTCTTCGTGAAAATGCTACAAGTATGCTAAAATAGGAATAGCACACGGAGAGAGGATTCTTATGATCAATCGTATTACAGATAATCAATTTAAGCTAGTATCAAAATATCAACCATCAGGAGATCAACCCCAAGCTATCGAGCAATTGGTTGATAATATAGAGGGTGGCGAAAAAGCTCAGATTCTGATGGGGGCGACTGGAACAGGGAAGACCTATACCATGAGTCAGGTTATTTCCAAAGTCAATAAACCCACTCTGGTCATTGCCCACAATAAAACTCTGGCAGGACAGCTCTATGGGGAGTTTAAGGAATTTTTCCCTGAAAATGCTGTTGAGTATTTCGTATCCTACTATGACTATTACCAGCCAGAAGCCTATGTCCCTTCTAGCGATACCTATATTGAGAAGGATAGTTCTGTCAATGACGAGATTGACAAGCTTCGTCACTCAGCGACTTCGGCTCTTTTGGAGCGTAATGATGTCATTGTCGTTGCCTCTGTCTCTTGTATTTATGGTTTGGGTTCGCCCAAGGAATACGCTGATAGTGTCGTTAGTCTCCGTCCAGGTCTTGAAATTTCTCGTGATAAACTCTTAAATGACTTGGTGGATATCCAGTTTGAGCGAAATGATATTGATTTCCAACGCGGAAGATTTCGTGTACGTGGGGATGTGGTAGAGATTTTCCCAGCTTCCCGTGATGAACATGCCTTTCGAGTAGAATTTTTTGGAGATGAAATTGACCGTATTCGTGAAGTTGAGGCTTTGACAGGTCAGGTCTTGGGAGAAGTGGATCATTTGGCGATTTTCCCAGCCACTCACTTTGTGACCAATGACGACCATATGGAAGTTGCTATAGCCAAGATTCAGGCCGAGTTGGAGGAGCAGTTAGCTGTCTTTGAGAAGGAAGGAAAACTACTTGAAGCTCAGCGTTTGAAGCAGCGGACAGAGTATGATATTGAAATGCTACGCGAGATGGGCTATACCAACGGGGTTGAGAACTATTCACGTCATATGGATGGACGAAGCGAGGGAGAGCCTCCTTATACGCTTCTCGACTTCTTCCCAGATGATTTCTTGATCATGATTGACGAGAGTCACATGACTATGGGACAAATCAAAGGCATGTACAATGGAGACCGTTCGCGTAAGGAAATGTTGGTTAATTATGGTTTCCGTTTACCATCAGCTTTGGACAATCGCCCTCTCCGTCGGGAGGAGTTTGAGAGTCACGTTCATCAGATTGTTTACGTTTCAGCAACACCAGGTGACTATGAAAACGAACAGACTGAGACAGTGATTGAGCAAATCATTCGCCCAACAGGTCTTTTAGATCCTGAGGTGGAAGTCCGTCCGACAATGGGACAGATTGATGACCTCTTAGGTGAAATCAATGCCCGTGTTGAAAAGAATGAGCGTACCTTTATTACCACTTTAACCAAGAAAATGGCAGAAGATTTGACCGACTACTTTAAGGAAATGGGTATCAAGGTTAAGTACATGCACTCGGATATCAAGACTTTAGAACGGACGGAGATTATCCGTGACCTGCGCTTGGGTGTCTTTGATGTCTTGGTCGGAATCAACCTGCTCCGTGAGGGGATTGACGTTCCTGAGGTAAGTTTAGTTGCCATTCTCGATGCTGACAAGGAAGGTTTCCTTCGTAACGAGCGTGGACTCATCCAGACCATTGGACGTGCTGCCCGTAACAGCGAAGGCCATGTCATCATGTATGCGGACACCGTTACCCAGTCTATGCAACGTGCTATCGATGAAACTGCCCGTCGTCGCAAAATCCAGATGGCCTATAATGAAGAACACGGTATTGTGCCTCAGACAATCAAGAAAGAAATCCGTGACCTGATTGCCGTGACTAAGGCAGTTGCCAAGGAAGAGGACAAGGAAGTCGATATCAATAGCCTCAACAAACAAGAGCGCAAAGAACTTGTCAAGAAACTAGAAAAACAAATGCAAGAAGCCGTCGAAGTGCTTGACTTTGAACTAGCAGCTCAGATTCGTGATATGATGTTGGAAGTCAAGGCGTTGGGTTAGAATAGTACTTAAAGGAGAAAATATGTCCCGTTCCCAATTAACGATTTTAACAAATATTTGTCTGATTGAAGATCTCGAAACTCAGCAGGTGGTTATGCAGTATCGCTCTCCTGAAAAGAATCGCTGGTCTGGTTATGCCTTTCCTGGAGGTCATGTAGAAAATGGCGAGGCTTTCGCAGAATCTGTCATTCGTGAAATCTATGAAGAAACAGGATTGACTATCCAAAATCCACAACTGGTAGGCGTTAAAAATTGGCCTCTGGATACAGACGGGCGCTACATTGTCTTTTGTTATAAGGCGACCGAGTTTTCTGGAACTCTTCAATCTTCAGAAGAGGGAGAAGTTTCTTGGGTGCAAAAAGACCAGATTCCAAACTTGGATCTGGCCTATGATATGTTACCCTTAATGGAAATGATGGAAGCTCCTGACAAGTCAGAGTTTTTCTATCGCCACCGTACAGAAAATGGATGGGAGAAAGAAACTTTTTAGTTCTATAATTAGTCGATAGGTGTTATCTTTTAAAGTAAGGTACTGAAATATAGGCTAAGTATGGTGGTGTAAGTCAACTGAATATCTCTTAATTTCTTATTATTCTTTTCGATCTATATTTTGAACAATCTCCACCTTCAATGTTGAAATCGGAGATTGTTTTGTTTTATGGTATAATCTTAAAAAATGAAAGGAAGTACCAGAAAATGGATGATAAAGTAATTGAACAATATGCAAAACAAGATAATCTTGATATTAGAGTAAGCATACATAAGAAGTATTCAAAAAATAAATTAGGATTTAACAATTGGATATTTTCCAACTACCAAATCACTAATGAAGTAAAGGTTCTAGAATTGGGATGTGGTACAGGAGAACTGTGGAAAAGTAATAGTGATTCTATAGATAAAATGAAGCAGTTGGTTATTACAGATTTTTCTAAAGATATGGTGAGAACAACGAGATCAGTGATTGGAAATAGAGACAATGTTAACTATGAAATAATGGATATTCAAAAGATTTCTTTTGAGGATGAAACGTTTGATATTGTTATTGCTAATATGCTTCTACATCATGTAAATGATATTCCTAAAGCGCTCTCTGAGGTGAATAGAGTCTTAAAAACAGGCGGAATTTTTTACTGTGCTACATTTGGTGAAAATGGAGTTGTAGATTATTTGGCAAGTTTATTTAAAGATGAGATTAATCAAGATTTGGAAAATAAAACTTTTACTTTACAAAATGGCAAAAGGTACCTGAGTAGGTATTTTAACTCTGTCGATACATTACTCTATGATGATGAGTTACAGGTAACTAGCATAGATGATCTAGTTAAATACATCCAATCCTTTAAAGGAATTTCAGAAATAGGTTCGCTAGAAGAAAAAGTCATTCGTAAAAGATTGGAAGTACATTTTCATAAGGGTAAGTTAATTATTCCTAAAGAATATGGTATGTTTATTGCTCGAAAGTAAAATTAAGGGGACGAAATTGTGAAAAATTAAGAAGAAGCTTTTCAATATAAAATCAAGCGGATAGTCTTTAGAACATGCTATAGCTGATTCTATATAAAAGTCTCAATCTTTTGGATTTGGAGAAGTTTCTTGGGTTCAAAAAGACCAGATTCCAAATTTGGATCTGGCCTATGATATGTTACCCTTGATGGAAATGATGGAAGATCCTGACAAATCTGAATTTTTCTACCGCCACCGTACAGAAGATGGCTGGGCGAAGAAAATCTTCTAGTCTTTTACTAAATAACCTAGCTGATCTAAGGCCTCCTCGATATAGTGGAGGTCTTGTTGTGTTTCGGCTTCAACTAGGTGGTAATGGATACCATCTGTTAATTCAGACAGAGGTCTAAAATCTGAATGCTCAACTTGTTCTAGAAAATGTTGCACATCTCTACGACAAGACAGTTTCAGCAAGGTTTCAATTTCTCCATAGACGGGATGGTCAATCAAGGTGTTTTGAACACGTCCGCCATTATCTACGATAGCAAGGAGTTCTTGACCGATTTCTTCAACTTCATGTTTCACTTTGAAAAGTTTGTGAACATAAGGATTGGTTTCAATTTGCTTATAGACGTAGCCACGATTGGTGGATAGGATAGGAGCGCCATCGGCTCTTAAAATTGCAATGTCCTGTACAATGACCTGGCGTGTAACATGAAAATGTTCAGCTAAACTTTGGCCATTGAGGGCTTTAGGAGCTTCTTTCAAGAGTTGGAGCAGGGCTTGTTTGCGATCTTTTGTCATAGCTTTTCCTTTTAACGGCGTTTTCGAAGCACTTTATAGACAGCTAGTGCTAATGTATAGTCTACCATACTATGGATAATTGTGCCAAATCCAACTAGTATAAATAGAACATAAAACATATTTTCTACATTGGTACCCGAAGTTGCATAAAAAAGGACACAGGCCAATACTTCAGCAAGGGCATGGATAAGTGCTAAAACAAAGTTAAAAATCCAAGAAGATTTTGGTTTATCTAGGGTATCGGGGAATTTTTGTAGGTAAAGAGCCCCCAAAGTCCCAAAAAAGATATGAGAAAAAGCTCGAAATACGATAACCATGGGATAGCCAGCCATCAAAAATCCAAAACTAGAGGCTAGGATGACAAAAACAGCCATCAAGGGCGACAAGAACATAGCGATAAAAATAGCGATGTGGCTTCCCAAAGTGTAAGAAGCAGGCGGAATGACAATCTTAAAAGGCATAACAATTGGAATCAAAATCGCAATAGCCGTTAAAAGAGCAGTCATTGTCATAAATTGTGTCTTTTTCCGTGTGTTCATAAGAATCTCCTTTTTTCTGTATATACACTAGTATAGTACAATAAACAAGACAATAAAGCAAGGATTTACTTGAGTTTATAGGTCGTTTTTTAGTTAAAAGTTAGTAAAGATTTCACTAAAAAGAAACTGTATAGAGCAAAATCTCCACCTTCAAGCTTGAAAGTGGAGATGTTTTTATTTTTTCAAAGTCTGTAGTCTTGGAACAATGGCTAGGGTTAGAACTGCGGAAATGACTAATTCGGCAATAGAATTTGTTGAGATAACAGTTGCCAGAAGTAGTTTGATATTTCCATCAAAAACATTTCCAAATAGGAAGAAGATTCCACCAAGGACAAAGACTGTGTTGGTAAGTGAACCAAGGGCACCAGCTAGAATCAAACCAGTTTTATTTTTCATCAGTTTATAGACTAGATACGGAGTTAAACCAATCAAAATACGTGGGACGATAGCTATGATAGCTGAGTAGATGTTTCCGTTTGGTACAAAAGGTGAGAAGAGGTAGCTTGTCGGCAGAATCGTAATTGTATTAACCGTCAAACTAAGTAGCCCCATCAAAAATCCAAGTGTAACCCCAACGCGTGGACCGTAAATAATGCTGGCAATAATGACAGGAATATGAACAATGGTCGGTTTGATTGGAAATGGAAAAAGGTTAAAGACAAGCGAGCTCAGAAAGTGTATCACGAGCATGGTTGCAAAAAAGATAGCAATAGGTGCAATATTAGAGCGTTTTTTCATCGAGAGTTTCCTTTATTCTTTCTAAAATAATTGTGAGGTCAGCTAAGGCTCCTCGTCCGTGGTCTCCACAAGCTAGTAGGGATTCCTTAGGAGCAATCAGCTGATACCCGTAGGCTTCTAATGTTTTTAGATTAGCCTGAGTTGCTGGATGGTCATACATCTTTGTATTCATAGCAGGTGCGATGAGTTTGGGAATATGACTGGGCAAGGCTAAAGCTGTACTGGTCACCATGTTGTCCGCAAAGCCAAGGGCTAGTTTTGCGATAGTGTTAGCAGTTGCAGGGGCCACGATGAATACATCCGCCTTTTTTCCAAGTTCGATATGATTAACCTGTTCAGGATAGGGTTCCTTCATGACATCCAGGTGGACAGGATTCTGTGATAATACCTGTAGAGTCAAAGGTTGGATAAACTCTGTAGCAGCCTGAGTCATTAAAACAGTGACATCATGGCCTTGTTTTTTTAGAGAACTGACTAAATCTGCCGACTTGTAAGAGGCGATTGAGCCTGTCACAGCCAAGAGAATGTGTGCCATAGCTTTCCTTTCTAAGAATGATAGGCTTGAATTTTTTCAAGGAGGAGTTTTGCAATTTCTTCTTTAGTCTGGACTGTTTGAAGCTGATCTTTTTCAACAAAGATTGCTCGATGCTGGTTTGTTGAGATTTGAGTCAGATCATTTGCAATGATTAAGTCTGCTTGGTTCTTGATAAGACTTTTTCGGGCAATCTCGACGAGATAATCTTCAGAGACATCAACCAGTAGTTTGAAACCAATCAGATGAATAGCAGGATTCCATTCCTTGACTAGAGAGATGATTTTGGGTGTCTTTTTTAGGAACAAAACTTGAATATCATCAGTTGAAGAAATCTTAGCTTGATGATTCTGCTTGCTTAAAAACTCTTCTAGATTGGAGCTAGCCTGAACCTCCTCAAGCCCCGTCATATAAACAGGAGTATAGTCGGATACCGCCATTGAGTGAATCAAGACTTGATAATCCTGAACACGTTCTTGCATTTCTAGTAGAAGGTCGTTTGTATTGTTAATTTCTAGAATGCTTAGGTTGGGATGAGCTTCTGGCTTCAGAGCCCGTTTTGTCGTCATTAAACAAACTTCATGCCCTGCAGCCAGCAAGGTTTCTGTGATGATTTTCCCCAAGCGACCTGTAGAATGGTTAGTGATAGAGCGGACGCTATCTATAGATTCACTGGTACCGCCCGATGTAACTAAAATTTTCATAGCACTATTGTACACAAAAATAAACGGTAAGTAAAATGAAAGTGATAAATTTTTGGTAAAAGGAAAGAATATAGTTTCAAACTATAAAGCCATATAAAATTTAAGAAAGGACTCTAAAAACCTTAAAAATAGTGATATTTACGAACGTTTAGAGAGTTTTAGGATGTTAAAAATCTTGTTTTGTGTTATAATGAATTATCATATAAGAGGTTAGAGGAGTTTTGAATGAAAACAGATATTGAAATCGCACAGAGTATTGAGCTGAAGCCAATCGTTGATGTTGTAGAGAAACTTGGTATTTCTTACGACGATTTGGAGTTGTACGGAAAGTACAAGGCTAAGCTCAGCTTTGATAAAATTCGTGCAGTTGAGAGCAATCCAGTTGGGAAATTGATTTTGGTTACTGCCATCAACCCAACACCTGCAGGTGAAGGAAAATCAACCATTACCATTGGTCTTGCGGATGCCTTGAATAAGATTGGCAAGAAAACCATGATCGCTATCCGCGAACCATCTCTTGGTCCAGTAATGGGTATCAAGGGTGGTGCCGCTGGTGGTGGTTATGCCCAAGTTCTACCAATGGAAGACATCAACCTTCACTTTACTGGAGACATGCATGCCATTACGACTGCCAACAATGCGCTTTCTGCCTTGATTGACAACCACTTGCACCAAGGAAATGAGCTAGGAATTGACCAACGTCGTATCATTTGGAAACGTGTTGTGGACTTGAACGACCGTGCTCTTCGCCATGTGACCGTTGGACTTGGTGGCCCTCTAAACGGAATTCCACGTGAGGATGGCTTTGACATTACCGTCGCTTCCGAAATCATGGCTATTCTTTGCTTGGCTACGGATATCGAGGACTTGAAACGCCGTTTGGCCAATATCGTTATTGGTTATCGTTACGACCGTACACCTGTTTCTGTAGGTGATTTGCAGGTTGAAGGTGCCTTAGCTTTGATTTTGAAGGATGCTATTAAACCGAACTTGGTTCAGACAATTTATGGAACACCTGCCTTTGTACACGGTGGTCCATTTGCCAATATTGCTCACGGATGTAACTCTGTTTTGGCAACGACAACAGCCCTTCACTTGGCTGATTACACAGTCACAGAAGCTGGTTTTGGTGCTGACCTTGGTGCCGAGAAATTCCTTGATATTAAGACACCAAACTTGCCAACATCTCCAGATGCAGTAGTTATTGTTGCAACCCTTCGTGCCCTTAAGATGAATGGTGGCGTGGCTAAGGATGCTCTTACAGAGGAAAATGTAGAAGCAGTTCGTGCCGGTTTTGCCAACTTGAAACGCCACGTTGAGAACATCCGTAAGTTCGGTATTCCAGCAGTTGTCGCTATTAATGAATTTGTATCTGATACAGAAGCTGAAATTGCAGCCTTGAAAGAACTTTGTGCTTCAATTGATGTGCCAGTCGAGTTAGCAAGTGTCTGGGCTGATGGCGCAGAAGGTGGAGTAGCACTTGCCGAAACAGTTGTCAAGACTATCGCTGAAAACCCATCTAACTATAAACGTTTGTATGACAATGACCTTTCTATCCAAGAAAAGATTGAAAAGATTGTTGCTGAAATCTACCGTGGTAGCAAAGTAAATTTTGAGAAGAAAGCTCAAACGCAAATCGCTCAAATTGTTCAAAATGGTTGGGACAAATTGCCAATCTGTATGGCTAAAACTCAATATAGTTTCTCAGACAATCCGAATGCACTTGGAGCACCTGAAAACTTTGAAATTACCATTCGTGAATTGGTACCAAAATTAGGTGCAGGCTTCATCGTTGCCCTAACTGGAGATGTCATGACCATGCCAGGACTTCCAAAACGACCAGCAGCCCTCAACATGGATGTTGAAAGCGATGGAACAGTCCTAGGTTTGTTCTAGTATATTGTAATTGACTTTATACTCTTCGAAAATCAAATTCAAACCACGTCAGCTTTACCTTGCCGTACTCAAGTACAGCCTGCGGCTAGCTTCCTAGTTTGTACTTCGATTTTCATTGAGTAAAAAATGAGTTTGGAAATACTATCCAAGCTCATTTTTATCTAGATATAAGAAGTTGCCTTCTACACGTAACCAGTCTAGGTAAAGATATTTTCCCTGAATTCTGATATAATAGAAATATTGACTTCAAGAGTAAGGAAGAGAAGATGAACGCATTATTAAATGGAATGAATGACCGTCAGGCTGAGGCGGTGAAAACGACAGAAGGTCCCTTGTTGATCATGGCAGGGGCTGGTTCTGGAAAGACCCGTGTTTTGACCCACCGTATCGCTTATTTGATTGATGAAAAGCTGGTCAATCCTTGGAATATCTTGGCCATTACCTTTACTAATAAGGCTGCGCGTGAGATGAAAGAGCGTGCTTATAGCCTCAATCCAGCTACTCAGGACTGTCTGATTGCGACCTTCCACTCCATGTGTGTTCGTATTTTGCGTCGCGATGCGGACCATATTGGCTACAATCGTAATTTTACAATTGTCGATCCAGGGGAGCAGCGAACTCTTATGAAACGCATTCTCAAGCAGTTGAACTTGGATCCTAAAAAATGGAATGAACGAACTATTTTGGGTACCATTTCCAATGCTAAGAATGATTTGATTGATGATGTGGCTTATGCTGCCCAAGCTGGAGATATGTACACGCAAATCGTGGCCCAGTGCTACACTGCTTACCAAAAAGAGCTTCGTCAGTCGGAGTCGGTTGACTTTGATGATTTGATTATGTTGACCCTGCGTCTCTTTGATCAAAATCCTGATGTCTTGACCTACTATCAGCAAAAGTTTCAGTACATCCACGTTGATGAATATCAAGATACCAACCATGCCCAGTACCAACTGGTCAAACTCTTGGCTTCCCGTTTTAAAAATATCTGTGTGGTTGGGGATGCGGACCAGTCTATCTACGGTTGGCGTGGTGCTGATATGCAGAATATTTTGGATTTCGAGAAAGATTACCCCCAAGCCAAGGTTGTTTTGTTAGAAGAAAATTATCGCTCTACGAAGACTATTCTTCAAGCAGCCAATGAAGTTATTAAAAACAATAAAAACCGCCGTCCTAAAAATCTCTGGACCCAGAATGCGGATGGAGAGCAAATCGTTTACTATCGTGCCGATGATGAGCAGGATGAGGCTGTATTTGTAGCCAAAACTATTGATGAACTTGGTCGCAGTCAAAACTTCCTTCACAAGGATTTTGCAGTTCTTTATCGTACTAATGCGCAGTCCCGTACTATTGAGGAAGCCTTGCTCAAGTCAAATATTCCTTATACCATGGTTGGCGGAACCAAGTTCTACAGCCGTAAGGAAATCCGAGATATTATCGCTTACCTCAATCTTATTGCCAATTTGAGTGACAATATCAGTTTTGAACGTATTATCAACGAACCGAAACGAGGAATTGGCCCAGGTACTGTTGAGAAAATTCGTGACTTTGCTAATATGCAAGACATGTCTATGCTGGATGCTTCAGCAAATATCATGTTATCTGGTATCAAGGGTAAAGTAGCCCAGTCTATCTGGGATTTTGCCAATATGATTCTAGATTTACGAGAGCAGCTAGATCAATTAAATATTACAGAGTTGGTTGAGGCCGTCCTAGAAAAAACAGGTTACGTCGATATTCTAAATGCTCAAGCGACTTTAGAAAGCAAGGCTAGGGTTGAAAATATCGAAGAGTTCCTTTCTGTGACGAAAAACTTTGATGACACATCTGATGGGCCAGAAGAAGAAACTGGTCTGGACAAACTGAGTCGTTTCTTAAATGATTTAGCCTTGATTGCGGATACAGATTCAGGTAGTCAGGAGACATCAGAAGTGACCCTGATGACCCTGCATGCTGCCAAAGGTCTCGAGTTTCCAGTTGTATTTTTGATTGGGATGGAAGAAAATGTCTTTCCGCTTAGCCGTGCGGCTGAAGATCCAGATGAATTAGAAGAAGAACGCCGTCTGGCCTATGTAGGAATTACGCGTGCAGAGAAAATTCTCTATCTGACAAATGCCAACTCACGCCTGCTTTTTGGTCGTACCAACTACAACCGTCCTACTCGATTTATTAACGAAATCAGTTCAGACTTGCTTGAGTATCAAGGTCTGGCTCGTCCAGCAAATACAAGCTTTAAGGCATCTTATAGCAGTGGTGGTCTTGCCTTTGGTCAAGGTATGAGTTTGGCGCAGGCCCTTCAAGACCGTAAACGCGGTGTGGCACCAAAAACTATCCAGTCAAGCGGTCTCCCATTTGGTCAATTTACAGCTGGAACAAAATCAGCGTCTAGTGAGGTAAATTGGTCCATTGGTGACATTGCCCTCCACAAAAAATGGGGGGAGGGAACTGTTCTGGAAGTTTCAGGAAGCGGTGCTACGCAGGAATTAAAAATCAATTTCCCAGAAGTAGGTTTGAAAAAACTTTTAGCTAGTGTAGCTCCAATTGAGAAAAAAATATAATTTTCCATCCTTCTCACGAATAATAAAGTGAGGAGGATTTTTATGTACAGTATTTCATTTCAAGAAGATTCACTATTACCAAGAGAAAGGCTGGCAAAAGAAGGAGTTGAAGCGCTCAGTAATCAAGAGTTGCTAGCTATTTTACTCAGGACAGGAACACGTCAAGCTAGCGTTTTTGAAATTGCCCAGAAAGTTTTGAACAATCTTTCAAGCCTAACGGATTTGAAAAAAATGACCCTGCAGGAATTGCAGAGTCTGTCTGGTATCGGGCGTGTTAAGGCTATAGAATTACAAGCTATGATTGAACTGGGCCATCGTATTCACAAACATGAGACTCTTGAGATGGAAAGTATTCTCAGCAGTCAAAAGTTGGCCAAGAAGATGCAGCAGGAGTTAGGACATAAAAAACAAGAGCACCTGGTGGCGCTCTATCTCAATACTCAAAATCAAATCATCCATCAACAGACCATTTTTATCGGCTCAGCTACTCGTAGTATCGCTGAACCACGGGAGATTCTTCACTATGCTATCAAGCATATGGCGACCTCTCTCATCTTAGTTCACAATCATCCTTCAGGAGCGGTAGCACCTAGTCGAAATGATGATCATGTCACTAAACTTGTTAAAGAAGCCTGTGACCTGATGGGAATTGTCCTCTTGGACCATTTGATTGTCTCTCACTCCAGTTATTTTAGCTATCGTGAAAAGACAGATTTAATCTAAAGTTCATTAACGATATAGTCAAAGAGGTTTTTATCTTTGGGACGATTTTCAAATAGAAACTCTGGATGCCATTGGACACCGAGAAAGGCGACATCATCCGTACTCATGACAGCTTCAATGATACCATCCTTAGGATCATGAGCCGCAATCTTTAAATTTGGTGCTAAATCTTTGATGCTCTGGTGGTGGAAGGAGTTGATATGGGAAATTTCTCCATAGATTTCTCGAAGAACAGTATTTGGTTCTGTCATCAAGCGTTGGGTGGTGTACTCGGCAGAACAATCTTGCCAGTGGTCTTCGATATCTTGATACAAAGTTCCACCCATGGCAACATTAAAGAGTTGAGTCCCACGGCAGACGGAGAAAATAGGCTTTTTCTGGTTAATAGCTTCCTTGATGAGGGCCAGTTCAAAGATATCCCTTTGAAGGTGGTAGTCATCGCTATCGATGGTTTTTGGTTCACCATAGAATTTTGGATCAACATTTTGCCCACCTGTCAAGATGAGCTTGTCAATCAAACTAATATAGTGGCTAGCCATTTCTTGATCACCAATCGGTAGGATGATGGGAATCCCTCCAGCGTCTTTAACGCCTTCAACAAAGCCTTTTGCTGCGTAACTCATCATGATGTCATCATCTGGATGAGTTTTTTCGTTTCCTGTTATCCCAATAACTGGTTTTTTCATAAAATGATTTTCGCTTTCTAATCCTCTTTTCGCATGAAGTAGAGGAGAGTTTGGAGTTCACTTGTCAAATCGACATATTGAACGACCACGTCTTTTGGTAAATGCAGATGGACTGGTGAAAAACTGAGGATTCCTTTCACGCCAGCATCCACCAAGAGATTGGCAACCTCTTGCGACTTGACGCTGGGAACAGTCAAGATAGCAGTCTTCACATCAGCATCCTTGATTTTATCCTTGATTTGAGAAATTCCGTAAATGGGAATCCCATCAGGAGTTTGGGTACCGACTTCAGGATGGTCATCTAGATCAAAGGCCATGATAATCTTCATCTTGTTACGCTCGTGGAAGCGGTAGTGGAGAAGGGCATGGCCCATATTTCCAATACCTACCAGCATGACATTGGTAATAGAGTTATCATTGAGTAAATCGGCAAAAAATGTCATCAGTTTTTTGACATCATAGCCAAAACCACGACGACCTAGTTCACCAAAATAGGAAAAATCACGACGTACGGTCGCGGAATCAATACCGATAGCCTCTGCAATTTGCTTAGAGTTGGCACGTTCAATCTTTTCTGCATGAAATCTCTTAAAAATTCGATAGTAGAGAGAGAGTCTTTTCGCTGTTGCTTTTGGAATAGCAGACTGTTTATCTTTCACAAAATCACAACCTTTCTATTCTTCTATTTTATAGAAACATTGTGAAAAAATCAACAAAAATAAGAAAAAACTAAGAAAAATCTTAGTTTTGATGTAAAAAATCTGCATGTGATAGAAATCGGTAGAGGTCTCCGACCAGACCCTGATAAACTTTCTGGCCATTAAAAGTCAGAGAAGTCACATAAAGTGTATCTGGTAGGGTCACACATCCTGACAGAGCCAGCATGAGAGCTTCATAATCCTCATACTTGAGTGTACGCTCTACATGATAGTTGTCCTTATAGATCAGTTCAAACATATGGGACCTATCTTTCCGATTTTGTAAAGACACCACGTTCTACCAAGCTATCCATGAGGAAGTAGAATTTTTCCTGATGAATGTGGTGGTCTTCTGATTTGAAAATATCAACTAGACGAAGGCCAAACTTGTCAGTGATATTGATTTTAGCACCTGTAAGTTCCTTGTTAATGATGATTTTGAGTTGGAAGCCTTCACCACTGTTCGGAACTTTTTCCAAAAGGCGAGTCAATTCATAGTTACCAACCTTAGTCTCAAAAAAGGTATTGTCCTTAAGGGTGAATTTTTTAACAGAAGGGCTAAGAGTGTAGTCGTAACGACAATTTTTTAACTGAATGGTTTTTTCAAATGCCATATGGCTAACCTCCGATAATTTCTTTTAAGGTTTTTGCGAGGGTATGTAGGTCTTCAACAGTATTTTCTGGCGACAAACTGATACGAACGGATTCCTTCAAGCGTTCTGAATTTGCTCCGTACATAGCTTTAAGAACATGGCTGGATTGGACAATGCCTGCCGTACAGGCTGAGCCAGTAGAGATTGAAATTCCAGCTAAATCTAGACGAAGGAGTAAGAGGTCATTTTTCTGACCAGGAAATCCAATATTGAGAACATAAGGGAGATGATGTTGTCCTCTATTCAAGTAATATTGAATGTCCTCTAGCTCTGCAAGAAAGGCAGTTTCTAAATTTTGTACATGTTGAAAATGTTCTTCTTGTTTTTCTAGGTCTTCTTTTAGGGTTGCAACCATGCCTACGATAGCAGCTAGATTTTCAGTACCAGCACGTTTTTTCTGTTCTTGGTCACCACCATGTAGATAGGAATCAAAATCCATGCTAGAAGCGTAGAGAAAACCGACACCCTTGGGACCATGGAATTTATGTGCCGAAGCAGTGAGAAAATCAATGCCTAATTCTTCTGGATGAATTGGGATTTTACCAATAGCCTGAACTGCGTCAACATGATAGGCGGCAGGGTGTTGCTTGAGTATTTGGCCAATTTCAGCAATGGGCAATAGGTTTCCTGTCTCATTATTAGCAAACATGGTAGAAACCAAAATCGTATCGTCACGTAAAGCCTTTTGAATTTGCTGGGCTGTGATTTCTTGCTTTTCTGGTTGGATAATGGTTACTTCAAACCCAAAGTGTTGAACCAAGTAATCAATGGTTTCAAGGACGGCATGGTGCTCAATGGCAGTTGTGATGATATGTTTTCCTTGTTCTTGGTGACGAAGGCAGTAGCCAATGATGGCAGTATTGTTGCCTTCAGTCCCACCAGAAGTGAAAAAGATATGTTGAGGTTTTGTCCCCAGTAACTGAGCTAGTTCCTGACGGGCTTCTCTCAAGAGTTTGCCAGCTTGACGACCATGACCATGAATACTAGAAGGATTTCCGTGAGTTTCTTGCATAACCTTAGTCATAGCTGAAATAGCAACTGCTGACATTGGAGTCGTTGCAGCATTGTCCAAATAAATCAAAGAATCACCTTATTTCTTTTTATTGTAGGCAAAGAGTGGGCTGACTGGTTTTCTTTCGTGGATACGGACGATAGCATCACCAATTAACTCACTAGCAGTGATGTAGCATACGTTTTTAGGAGTTTTTTCTTTTGTTGCTACTGAATCAGTCACAAGAATTTCTTTAATATTTGTATTGTCAAGAAGTTCAGCAGCTCCTTCTACGAAGAGACCGTGACTAGAAACAGCATAAATTTCTGTAGCTCCTTCACGTTCAACGATTTTTGCAGCTTCAGAGAAGGTGCGTCCTGTATTAAGAATATCATCAATCAAGATGGCTTTCTTACCTTCAACATCACCAATAATATAACCTTCGTTACGAGTTGCATCGTCCTGAGGGTAATCGATAATGGCGATAGGAGCATCAAGATATTCAGCTAAGCTACGAGCACGCTTTACACCTGAATTTTTAGGGCTAACCACGACAACATCTGAACCGAGTAGGCCCTTATCGCAATAATGTTTTGCAAATAGGGGAACTGTGAAAAGGTTATCGACAGGGATGTCAAAGAAGCCTTGAACCTGAACGGCATGCAAATCAAGCGTAAGGATACGATCGACACCAGCCTTAACTAGCATATTGGCAACTAGTTTCGCTGTAAGTGGCTCACGAGGTGAAGCGATACGGTCTTGACGTGCATAGCCAAAATATGGAAGGACAACGTTGATACTGTGGGCACTTGCACGTACACAAGCGTCGACCATGATCAACAATTCCATTAGGTGGTTGTTAACAGGGAAACTTGTAGACTGGATGATGTAAACATCATAACCACGGACACTTTCTTCGATATTTACTTGGATTTCTCCATCAGAAAATTGACGTGATGACAGTTTTCCAAGTGGAATACCGACAGCATCCGCAATTTTTTGTGCAATCTCTTGGTTAGAGTTGAGCGCGAAAAGTTTCATATTTTTTCTATCTGACATTATAGACCGTCCTCTGTAAACTTTATAAAACCGAGTTATATCTGCTTTACATATATGAACTAGGTTTTGTGTATTTTTATCTTTTCTATTTTACCAAAAAATAGAGATTATTTCAGCTATTTTTCATGCTTTTGACAAATCGAACCAATTTTGAAGGAGCTTTTTGGTAAGCAATCTGATTTTTCTCTAAAAATTGCTGGAAATCTTGCTTTCCTTGCTCGTGATTTTCCACCTCAAGCTCTAATTCGTAATCTGTAATATCAAAGTACTGACTTTCATCCAGTGCCATGAGGCCAATTGGTGTTTGCATTTCATAGCGAAGAGTTGTTAGACAACCAAGAACCTGCCATTTTTTACTTTGGATACCATGTTTAGCCAATTCATCCAGCACCAGTCCCTGAGGAAGTTCTTTCTTGCACAGGTAGTTTTCAGCATCTT
Organism: Streptococcus bovismuti; assembly: GCF_042436615.2. Lineage (GTDB taxonomy): Bacteria > Bacillota > Bacilli > Lactobacillales > Streptococcaceae > Streptococcus. The sequence continues at coordinate 148,637 of NZ_JBHMFR020000001.1, forward strand.
TTAGTTCCAATTTTTGGTTGTACTCCATGTTTCCAACACTTTGCGGGACTTTGAGTGTCAATTCTGCCCAGTCTTCAAAAGTTCGAATGCGCATAGCAACCTTCTTTTCTCGCAGTTCAAAATCAGGCGTGTCGATGTAGTAATTTTTTTGAAGAACAGGAGTGACACCTGTGAACTGGTCTTTTAGACGATCATATTCATCTTTTTTCAGGAGTGTTTTCAATTCAATTTCTAAATGTTTCATTTTTCTTACCTTTTCTTTATCGTTGAAAGCGGATTTATGGTATAAACTGCTCACGGTTTCCTGTACCCTTGAAATCATTGGTTTTATAGTGTATATCTAAAAGTGAATACGAGATTGAATACGACTCTACTTTTAGCTTGAACGAAT